>CASELS010000017.1 GCA_949288855.1 uncultured Collinsella sp.
CGCGGCCTGCGCGCCGTCCACCTCGGTCGGGCCGGAGTAGGTGGCACCCGTGAGCGCGGGCTCCTCGGGCTGACGCTCGGCCGCCGCGGGGGCGCGGCGCACCTCGATGCGCAGCACCGTGCGCAGGTAGTCCTCGTACATGGTGTCGACGAGCGTGCGGAACGCCGCGAACGCCTCGCCCTTGTACTCCACGAGCGGGTCGCGCTGGCCAAAGCCACGAAGACCGATACCCTGCTTCAGATAGTCCATCTCCTGCAGGTAGGTCATCCAGCGCGTGTCGATCACGCGGAGCATAACCTGGCGGTTGAGCTTAGCCATGAGCTCGGCGCCCAGGCTCTCAGCGCGCTCGTCGTAGCAACGCTTGACGTAGGCGAGGACCTCGGCCTTGAGCTCGTCAAAGGACTTGTCCGCAAAGCGCGGCACGTCGGTGCGGCCCGTGAGGCCGGCGACCCAGCCGTGCAGGCCCTCGAGGTCGCGCTCGCCCTCGCGGGAGTCCGTCGTGCAGAACTCGCCCACGCAACGCGCCACGGTGTCCTCGATGACCTCGGCGATGTGGTCGGAAAGGTCCTTGCCGTCCAGAATCTTGTTGCGCTCGGCGTAGATGACCTGGCGCTGCTTGTTCATAACGTCGTCGTACTCGAGCACGTTCTTACGCATGGAGAAGTTGATGTTCTCGACCTTGCGCTGGGCGCCCTCGACAGCCTTGGAGACAAGCTTGGCCTGAATGGGCATGTCGTCCATCTCGGCCTTCTGCATGAGGCTCGAGATCTTGTCCATACGCTCGCCGCCAAAGAGGCGCATGAGGTCGTCTTCGAGCGACAGGTAGAACTGCGTCTCACCGGGGTCGCCCTGACGACCGGAGCGACCGCGGAGCTGGTTGTCGATACGGCGAGACTCGTGGCGCTCGGTGCCGATGACGCAGAGGCCGCCGAGGTCCACCACCTGCTGGTGCTCGTCGTCGCACACCTTGCGGGCACGCTCGAGCTCCGTCGCATACACCTCAGAGATGCGCGCGAGCGCGTCCGGGTCGACCTCCACGCCGGCGTCAGCGAGCTGGTCGGGGTCGATCACGCCATGATCGGAAAGCGCAAGCACGCGGTCGAGCACCGCGGGGTCGATGCCAAAGTCGTAGGCGCGGGTCGCCTCGTCGGCGAGCGCCTCGGGGTTGCCGCCGAGCAGGATGTCCGTACCACGGCCGGCCATGTTCGTGGCGATGGTGACCGCGCCCAGACGGCCGGCCTGCGCCACGATCTGCGCCTCGCGCTCGTGGTACTTGGCGTTTAAGACCTCGTGCTCGATGCCGCGCTTGTCGAGCAGGCGCGAGAGGCGCTCAGAGCTCTCGATGGACACGGTGCCCACCAGCACCGGCTGGCCCGCGGCATGGCGCTCGGCCACGTCCTCCACCACTGCGCGGAACTTGGCGTCGATGGTGCGGTAGATGAGGTCGTCGTGGTCGACGCGCTGGGACTCCTTGTTGGGCGGAATCACCTGAACCGGAAGCTTGTAGATCTCGCGGAACTCAGCGTCCTCGGTCATGGCGGTACCCGTCATGCCCGAGAGCTTGTCGTAGAGGCGGAAGTAGTTCTGCAGGGTGATGGTCGCGAGCGTCTGGTTCTCCTCGCGCACCATAAGACCGTGCTTGGCCTCGATGGCCTGGTGCAGACCCTCGGAATAGCGCCTGCCCTCCATGATGCGGCCCGTGAACTCGTCGACAATCTTGACTTCGCCGTTCACGATCACGTACTGCTTGTTCAGATGGAACATGTACTGGGCCTTGAGCGCCTGCTGGAGGTGGTTGGCCATCTGACCGGAAAGGTCGGCGTAGATGTCGTCCACGCCGAGGCGCTTCTCGATCTTCTTCAGGCCCTGCTCGGTCGCGGCGATGGTGTGCTTGGCCTCATCCATCACAAAGTCGCCGTCGGGCTCGGGCGCGGGCTCCATGGAAAGCGGGTCGGGCTGGACCTCCTCGGCGCGCTTGAGGCCGCGCACCGCATGGGCAAAGTCGCGGTAGGTGCTCGCCGAGCGCGTGCCGGCGCCCGAGATGATAAGCGGCGTGCGCGCCTCGTCGATCAAGATCGAGTCGACCTCGTCGACGATGGCGTAGGCGTGACCGCGCTGGACGCGCTGCTCGGGGCGCATGACCATGTTGTCGCGCAGGTAATCAAAGCCAAACTCGGCGTTGGTGCCGTAGGTGACGTCCGCGTCGTAGGCAGGGCGCTTGCTCGTGAGCGGCATGCCGTTCTGCAAAAGGCCCACCGTCATGCCGAGGAAACGGTAGATGCGGCCCATCCACTCGGAGTCGCGCTTGGCTAGGTAGTCGTTTACCGTGACGATGTGCACGCCCTTGCCAGGGATAGCGTTCAGATAGCCGGCGAGCGTGGAGACGAGCGTCTTACCTTCGCCCGTCTTCATCTCGGCAATCTGCCCCTCGTGCAGGGCGATGGCACCGATGAGCTGCACATCGAAGTGGCGAAGCCCCGTGGTGCGGACACTCGCCTCACGCACCGTGGCAAAGGCCTCGGGCAAAAGCTGGTCGAGCGTCTCGCCCGCCTGGAAGCGCTCGCGGAAGAGCGCCGTCTGGCCCTCGAGCTCCTCGTCGGTCATCGCCTGATAGGTGGGCTCCAGCTCGTTGATCTTGTCGACGATCTTGCGATAACGCTTGATGTCCTTGTCCGAACCGATGGAGAGCAGCTTGGTCATGAAACCCATGGGCGGTCCTTTTCACGCATACGCCGGCGCGCGGGGCGGCCGACGGTCAGATTCACACGCGATTACTCTATCCCTAAAGCGGCTCTCGGTTGCGAAGGTTGCGTGTACGCACGGATAAACCACGCACAAACAAGAAGATGGCCCGGGAGGACCCGAGCCATCTTCGAATTGCTAGAGCGCAGGAGCGTAGGGACCGCTACGCCAGGTCCTCGCCGTTGGTGGCGATGACCTTCTTGTACCAGTAGAAGCTGTCCTTCTTGGAGCGCTCGAGCGTACCCTCGTCGTTGTTGTTCTTGTCGACGTAGATGAAGCCGTAGCGCTTGTCCATCTCACCGGTGGAGGCGGACACGAGGTCGATGCAGCCCCACGGGGTGTAACCGATGAGGTCGACGCCGTCCTCCTCGACCGCAAGCTTCATCTGGGTGATGTGGTCGCGGAAGTAGTCGATACGGTAATCGTCGTGGATGGAGCCGTCCTCCTCGACCTTGTCGTAGGCACCCAGGCCGTTCTCCACGATGAAGAGCGGCAAGTGATACATGTCGGTGAACCAGTTCATGGAGTAGCGCAGACCAACCGGGTCGATCTGCCAGCCCCAGTCGCTCGCCTTGACGTACTTGTTGCGGATGAGATCGCGCGTCTCATCGTAGTCAAAGTGCGGGTTCTCGGGGTTCCACTCGGTGCAGAACGACATGTAGTACGAGAAGCCGATGTAGTCCACGGTGCCGCGGGAGATGGCGGCGAGGTCCTCGTCGGTGATGTCGAGGTCAAAACCGCGACGGCGCCAGAGAGCCTGGATGCACTCGGGATAGTAGCCGCGGCAGTGGACGGTCGCGAAGAAGAAGCGACGCTCCATGGCCTTGTGGGCCATGAGGATGTCCTCCGGCTTGCAGGTTGCCGGATAGATGGGCGTCATGGCGATCATGCAACCGATCTGGAAATCGGGATTGATCTTCTTACCCTCTTCGATGGCGAGGGCGCTTGCCACGAGCTCGTAGTGCACCGACTGGTACATGAGCTTCTCGCAGTCCTCGCCTTCCTCGACGATGATGCCGGAGTTGGTGAGCAGCGACCAGGCGTCCTTGTAGTTGGTCTGGTTGTTAATCTCGTTGAAGGTCATCCAATACTTGACCTTGTCCTTGTAGCGCTCGAAGCAGACCTTGGCAAAGCGCACGAACATGTCGATGAGTGCGCGGTTGCGCCAACCGCCGTAGCGCTTGGTGAGCATAAGCGGCATCTCAAAGTGGCTGAGCGTGATGACCGGCTCGATGCCGTGGGCAAGAAGGTCGTCGAAGAGATCGTCGTAGAACTTCAGGCCCTCCTCGTTGGGCTCGAGCTCGTCGCCCTCGGGGAAGATGCGCGACCAGGCGATGGAAGTGCGGAAGCACTTGAAGCCCATCTCGGCAAAAAGCTCGATGTCGCCGTGGTAGCGATGATAGAAGTCGATGGCCTCGTGGTTGGGGTAGCTCTCACCGGGCAGGATGTCCGCCGTGTAGCGGCGACGAGTGTGCGGGCCGCCCTTGGTGGCAACGTCCATTACCGAAAGGCCCTTGCCGCCCTCGTTATAGCCGCCCTCGAGCTGATGCGCCGCGACGGCGCCGCCCCACAGGAAGCCCTCTTTAAAAACCATAGGATGATTCCTCCTTGCGTCGGGGTGGCGGGCGCGCTCGCGGCGGCAAAGCCACGTTTGGCGCGCCTTCCACAACAAATGCAAAACGCCCACGGCAACCTCCCTCAGGTAGAACCTAGGGGGCCACCGTGGGCGCTGTCATCGCTGCTGGGGTCTCATAAGACCCTGAGATTCAGGCAACGATGGCCCTAGACGGGAACCGAAGCTTACGCAGCGGACTCCTCGGCGAGCTTCTCCTGCTCCTCAGCGTAGAGCTTGTTGTCATAGCGCTTGAAGAACGGGAACCAGATGGCGCCGGCGAGAAGGATGTTCACGAACGACATAAGAGCCGAGATGATGCTGCCACCCGTGCCGAGGAACGCGTTCAGCGGACCAGGGGTGCACCAAGGAGCGCTCGCGATGATCGGGGTGATGAGGCCAACCTGGAACTCGATGTAGGCGGCGATCACGCAGACGACGGGCGCCATGATGAACGGCACGATGACGTTGGGGTTGTACACGATCGGCAGACCGAAGAGGATGGGCTCGTTGATGTTGAAGAGAGCCGGGACGATCTCGGCCTTACCGATGGCCTTCAGCTGCTCGGACTTAGCGATGAAGCAGAGCATGAAGGCGAGGGCGAGCGTAGCGCCCGAACCACCGGCGTAGACGAACGGGTTGAACGGGTCGCCAGCGAGGAACATGTGACCACCGGCGGCGTTCTCAGCCATGTTCGCAAGAGCAATCGCGGAGTAGAAGGAGCCGATGATGGAGGCACCGTGAATACCCACGACCCAGAGCAGGTGGATAAGGAGCTGGATGACGATGAGGCCAGGCAGCGTGTCGCAAATGTAGGTGATGAAGCCGAAGGGGATGGCGATGATGTCGAAGATGTTCGTGCCGAAGGCGAAGAGCACGCCCTGGATGAGCATGTTCACGATGGCGACGAACGCAACCGGGACGAGCGAGGTGAAGGAGTTCGCAACGCCGGCGGGAACGACATCGGGAAGCTTGATGACGATGTGCTTCTGGACGCAGATGGCGTAGATGCGCACGGAGTAGAACGAGACGATGAACGTCACGAAGAGCGCGGAGGAGCCGAAGCGGCCAAGAGTACCGGCAGCGGTGGCCATACCGTTGAAGACGCCAGCATCAGGATTGCTCATGAGGGAGATGACGCCGTCGACCATCTCAAGCTGCGGGATGAGCATGAGGTAAGAGAACAGCGCAATCTGCACGGCGTTGATCGGCTTGATGCCAATCTCGTCCTCCTCAGACAGAATGCGCGCATACTCGAACGCAACTGCGATCAGGAAGTAGAGCGAGATGGAGCTGATCGTCGCGTAGTTGGCGAGCATGTAGATGTTCGTGATCTGGTTGAACGACACGTCCCAGATGCCCTCGAGGACCGGGAAGGCCTGGGGCAGGACGTTGATAACCAGGAACATCGAACCGACGATGGTAACACCGATGGTGGACATACCGGCCTGGGTAATGGCGCGAACCATACGGAACTGGGCGACCGTGGTCATCGGGCCCATGACATACTTCTCAAGGAATTCGAACAATGTAAAGTCACATCCTCTCAGGAAACATTGGATGCCTCTGCAGAGACCCGGGCATAGCGCTCATAGCGCTTGTCGGTATGGTCGCGCATCTTCTTGAGACGACGCAGGACCAAAAGCTCTGCAGCGATGCTGATGAGGCAATAGACGGCGCCGTACACCGGAAGCGTCAGGAACGGGAAGAACAGCTCCCGCCCCATCACGAGGGTGAACACGGCAACCAGGGCGGTAAGCACGACAGAGACGAGGTAGAGTTTCTCGCCGTACTTGAGCTCCTCGTAATCGCGCGCCACGCTAACCATGCACTCAACAAGAGCGATGCCGGCGGTGAGGGCGTTGAACAGAGGAACAATGCAGCCCCAGGAACCGACCGAGAGGATAAGAATGAACCAAGAAAGGTTCAGGAAGAAGATGAACGCCGACATGTAGCGCACAAACATGAAACGGGTCACGCGAGCGCCGCGCACCAGCTGCTCATCGTAGTAGAACCTCGTCGTGTGCTCGGGGTGCTCCTTCAGACGGACATCCTCAAGGGCACGCTGACGACGCTTCTTTCTATCCTGCTTTCTCGACACGTCTTACCTCTCCGTAGCCTTTATCTGCACAAGGTTCAATCGAAGCGCTTACTTGCCGAGAAGGCCGTTCAGCTGCTCGAAGATGGCCGGACAGTTCTGGCGGCCGTAGTTCGCCATGGGGATGACGTCGACCGGCAGGCCCTGGGCCTTCTTGATGACCTTATCCTTCTGATAGGCGATCTGCGGGCCAATGAGAATGCACTCATAGCCAGCGTCAGCCGGGTTCTTGAGCTCGCTGAAGCTCATGGCGTTGATCTCGAGATCGATGCCATTGGCAGCAGCGTACTCGTCCATCTTCTTCATGAGCATGCTGGTGGACATACCGGCAGCGCAAACGAGCAAAACCTTCATCTTGAATCTCCCTCTTCATTGACGGGGGTGCGTCGCACCCCTTTTGACCGATGGTCAGCTACCTTAGGAAAGCTTACCCACAGCCTCGTACAGGTTGATGAGCTCCTCTGCCAGGTCCTGGCAAAGCATCGAGGTCATCAGGTGGTCCTGCGAGTGGACGAGCAGCACGTCTACGGGGACGTGGTCGCCGCCAGCCTCGCGGGAGAGCAGCTTCGTCTGCTCGTCATGAGCCTCGAGACCCGCCTTGCGGGACTCCTCGAGGAGCTCACGAGCCTGAGCGATGTCGCCCTCGCGCGCGGTCTTGATAGCCTCCATGGCCATGCTACGGGCCTGACCGGCCGCAGCAACGATCCCGAACGAGATCATCTCCATGCTGGTATCCTCTTCTGCCATTTCTTTCATCTCCTTCCGTTTGCCTCGCCGTCTCCCCTATCCGAAAAGCGGACCGCCGCGCCACCCCCTGGGGTCGGCACCCCACACGGCGCTGAAAGGGCGGTCCTCGCTCAATTCGGCCATCTGCACCTAGCGCAGACCTTACTGAGCGCGTCCGTCTCCGGTGAAAGAAAGTGCTCTTACCAAAACGGGGAAATGCCTTGGACCAGAGCCGCGTCCTCTCGCCACAGACGTAGTGACATTACGATGTTATGCTGCCATCTTCGCAACGTCTACATATTTCAGACAAGCGGGCCGACTAATCCGTGAACGGCACTTCTTAGAAAAATAATTCGGCGTTTGTTTTATAAGGTCAGGCGCCAATTTGTACGAACGAGTCGCCAAAATGGCTTCCATCCGCCTATCTTTAGTTGACAAACGTTTGTTTTTGATTCTCAAAGTTAGTAAATCAGCAAATGCGCTGGTACGGTCTTTGCCATACCTCTTGACAGCAAAAAGGCCCTGTCGCACAACACGACAGGGCCTTCACAAACCTATGAACCGCAACGGTTACTCAGCGGCAGCCTCGGTCTCGGCGGCAGCCTCAGCGGGAGCCTCGACGGTCTCCTCGGCAGGAGCCTCAGCGGCCTTCTTGGCGGCCTCGGCAGCGGCCTTCTTCTCAAACTCGGCGGCACGCTTGGCCTTCTCAGCGGCCTTGGCCTCGCGCTCGGCGGCCTTCTTGGCAGCGGCCTCCTCGGCAGCGGCGGCACGGGCGGCCTTCTTGGCGGCCTCGCGCTCGAGGGCGGCCTGAGCGGCCCCACCGAATTTGTCGGCAAAGCGCTGAACGCGTCCACCGGTGTCGACGAACTTCTGCTGACCGGTGTAGAACGGGTGGCACTCGTTGCAGAGCTCGACGCGGATCTCGGGCACGGTAGCACGGGTCACAAAGGTGTTGCCGCAGGAGCAGCGCACCGTGCACTCCATGTACTCGGGATGAATACCAGGCTTCATCAGGGGACTCCTTTCGTGTTTCGGCTTGATGCCGAAACGATAAGGCGCCTTGGTTTCCGACCAAGGCAAAACATAACCTGTCTAGGATACCACACCCGCAGATTGCCTGCCCAAAAGCGTGCTGCGCCATGAGACTTCCATGAACGGACGTGTTTGCGTACACGCGTCGGAAATGTTCGACCGATACAATGGGTAGACTGCTTCGAAATACCGCGCCGCCGCATAGGGCGCCACCGACAGAAAGGACCGCTCATGGCAGAGCTCTCCCCCACCCGCGTCGTCATCACCGTCCTCGGTAAGAACCGCCCGGGCATCCTCGCCGCCATCACCCGCGTGCTCGGCGAGACCAACGTCGACATCCGAGACATCACCCAGAGCGTTATCGAAGACATCTTTACCATGACGATGCTCGCCGACACGAGCGCCTGCTCGCTTGACTTCACCGAGCTCTCGCAGGAGCTCGCCGCCGCTGGCGAGAAAATCGGCGTGAGCGTCCAGGTGCAGCGCGAGGACGTCTTCAACTTCATGTACCGCCTCTAAGCGGCACCGCCGGCACGCGCCGGCATAGCGGCAACCTGCCCGCCTTGCGAACCGATTAGATTGGGGGCACCATGATCGATCAGTTCTATAACCATATTGCGCCGGCCCAGCGCCATCTCCAGAACTTCGCTAAGTCGAGGCGCATCTCCCCTGCGTCGACGCGCCTCTACACCGGCGCCTCCATGATGCCCTATGACGAGGAACTCTATCGCGAGCACGACGTCAAGCGCGGCCTGCGCAACGCCGACGGCTCGGGCGTGGTCGCCGGTCTCACGCGCATCGCCGATGTTCACGGCTACCGCAAGGAGAACGGCAAGTTCATCCCCGACGAAGGCAAGCTCACCATCCGCGGCTACGACATCGCCGAGATCATCGACCACGCCCAGGCAGAGGACCGCTTTGGCTACGAGGAGGTCGCCTACCTTTTGCTCACCGGTGAGCTCCCGCGCGCCGACGAGCTCGAGAGCATCGGCGCGCGCATTGGCAGCCTCCGTTTGCTTGAGGATGAGTACATCTCTGAGTTCCCGCTCGCCACCAAGTCCAACAGCATCATGAACGTGCTGCAGCGCGCGGTGCTCATGCTCTACGCCTTTGACGAGACGCCCGACGACATTACCGCCCCGCACGAGGTGGACGTCGCGCTGTCTCTGCTCGCGCGTCTTCCGCGCATCGCCGCCATCGCCCATATCACGCACGAGGCGTTGGACTCCGGCGTGCGCGTTCAGGTGCCCGAGCCCAACGCCTCCGCCTCGATGGCAGAGGCGATTCTTGAGGTGCTGCGCGGCGGGGATGACTTCACCCACGAGGAGGCCATGCTCCTCGACGTTATGCTCATGCTCCACGCCGAGCACGGCGGCGGTAACAACTCGACCTTCAGCTGTCGCGTGCTGTCGTCCTCCGCGACCGACGCCTACTCCGCCTACGCTGCCGCCATCGGTTCGCTCAAGGGCCCGCGCCACGGCGGCGCCAACGCCAAGGTCACCCAGATGCACGCCGACATCCGCGCCCACGTGACGAACTGGGACGATGATGACGAGGTCGCCGCCTACCTGGCAAAGATCCTGACGGGCGAGGCCTTCGACCACTCCGGTCTCATCTACGGCATGGGGCACGCCATCTACACGCTTTCCGACCCGCGCGCCCAGATCTGCAAGCGCTACGCGCGTTCGCTCGCCGAAGAGAAGGGCCTCGGCGAGGAGTTTGCGCTTATCGAACGTATCGAGCGCATTGCGCCAGCGGTCATGCGCGATGTGCGCGGCATGACCAAGCCCATCTGCGCCAACATCGACCTGTACACGGGCTTTATCTACAGTATCCTCGGCGTGCCCGAGATTCTCTTCACGCCGCTCTTTGCCGTGGCGCGCATGGCTGGCTGGGCCGCGCACCGCATGGAGGAGCTTTACGGCGCCCACCGCATCATCCGTCCCGCGTACAACGCGGTTCTGGACGATGTCACCTACGTGCCGCTCGCCGAGCGCTAGGGCGCGCCGATGATCTTCTTCTCCGACCTGGACGGCACCTTCCTGGACTCAGAAAAGCGCGTAGACGACCTCTGCTGGCGCGCGCTCGATGCACTTACCGAACGCGGATGGGAGTTTGTCCCCTGCTCCGGCAGACCGCTCGCAGGTATTCCGCGCGAGATTCTCGACCACCCGGCTGTGCACTTTGCGGTGAGCGCCAACGGCGCCACGGTCTCTGAGCTTGGGACGGGTACGGACCGCCTTGCCGGGGTGCGGACCATCCACTCCGCCCCGCTCACGCGCGAGCACGCGCTCGCATGCTGGGAGCTTACGCGCGGGCGCGACGTCACGTTCGACATCTTTGCGGACGGACACTGCTACCTGCGTCGCGACCTGTTCGAGCGTATCGACGAGTTTGCGGGCGATCCGTATATGGCGCAGTCCATGCGTGACACGCGCACGCCGGTGGACGAGGAGGCGCCCGAGACGCTCGCGCGCGTGCGGAACCTCGAGCGCGTTTCCATGTACTGGCACGACCCGCACGACCGTGACGAGTTGCTGCGTGCCCTGCGCAAGGTCGAGGGCATCGACATCACCCGCTCCTACCCCATGAACATCGAGGTCATGGAGGCAGGGGCCTCAAAGGGAGGGGCGCTGCGCTGGCTTTGCCGGCACTTGGACGAGCCCGTTGAAGACGCGGTAGCCTTTGGGGACAACCTGAACGACCTTTCCATGGTCCAAGCGGCGGGAACGGGAGTTGCCGTGGCAAATGCTGAAGCCGAGGTCCGCGAGGCAGCGGACGCGGTCTGCGGCAGCAACGACGAGGCCGGCGTTGGACGCTTCATCATGGATACGCTGTTTAGCACGGCGCTGTGACACGCCGCTGGCAGGACTGCATATTTCAACCCCGTCCCGAAATAGGCACGAGGGCGGCTACGAGACGTATGCGTAGCGCACCGTGTCAAAGAGGCCCTCGGGGCGGATGCGCAGCTCGGGGATAACCGGGAGCGGCAAGAAGATCATGCCCATAATGGGGTCGAGCGGCGGCTCCAACCCGGAGCGGCGCGCCGCGGTCACAAAGGCGTCGTGGGCGTCGGCGACCTCCTCTGCCGGGCGGTCGCTCATGAGGCCGCCGAGCGGCAGATCGAGCTTGGCCACAACCTCACCGTCCCGCACGAGCACAAACCCGCCCTGGCCGACGGCGCGCACCGCAGCGAGCATGTCAGCGGGGTTATCGCCCACCACGCAGACGTTATGGGAATCGTGCCCCACCGTCGAGGCGATGGCACCGCCCGTTATGGTGAAGCCGCGCACCCAGCCGCGACCGATGTGCTTGCCCACAAGGCCCTCTCCCGCGGGCCCCGCCCCGTCCGCACCGGCCTTTTGCGCTGCGGCACCGCGGCCGTAGCGCTCGATGAGCATGATGCGGCGGAGTCCGTCGGCTGTCTCGGGACGTGCAGAACCGGTGATGGCCTTGCCGGGGATGGCGTCAATCACGACCTCGCCCGGCTGGAACGGATAGGAAAAGACGCCGAGCGAGAGCTCGGGCAGGCGCACCGAGCCGCGGAGCTTCTGCTCCAGCTCGCAGACGCGTTCGGCCGCAGGCGCGACCTCGCCAAGATAGCGCCCCTCCTTCGCCACGAGCCGGCCTGAGGTAAAGACCGCATGCGGTGGGCGCGCAAAGGTAAGGTCTTCCCACAAAAGCACGTCCGCCCGCTTGCCGGGCGCGATGGCACCGCGGCGCTCGCGCGCGGGCGCGTGTCCGTGGTCGAGGCAGAAGCACTCCGCCGGCGAGAGTGTGGCCATCGTGAGCGCAACCACCGGATCGATCCCCGCGGCGACCGCACGACGGCAGGCGTTATCGATCATGCCCTCCGCAAGCGCGTCCGACGGCGCGCGGTCATCGGTCGCGAAGCAGCACCGGCGGGCACGGGCGGGGTTTTCCGTCACCAGCGGCGCCAGCGCGTCAAGATCGTGGCTGCAGGTCCCTTCGCGCAGCATGATGTACATGCCGCGGGAGAGCT
Organism: uncultured Collinsella sp.; assembly: GCA_949288855.1. Taxonomy (GTDB): domain Bacteria; phylum Actinomycetota; class Coriobacteriia; order Coriobacteriales; family Coriobacteriaceae; genus Coprousia. The sequence continues at coordinate 12,214 of CASELS010000017.1, forward strand.
TGTCGAGCGCCTCGGTGGGACCGGTGCACTCGTGATCGGCGATAATGCCGGCGGCAGCGTATGCGTTGAGATCGCACCCGGTAACAAGCGGCGCGTGACCGTCAACAAGGCCAGAAACCGTATCTGTGGCGGCGTCAATGCGGCCGAGCGTCTCGGCATCCGCTGCAAAGACGCCCGGCATGTTCATCATCTCGCCCAAACCAAAGATGTCGCCGGGATGCGCCGCCATGAACGCATGCATATCGGCCGCGGTGATGGAGGCACCCGCCTGCTCGTCGGGAAGCGCCGGCACGCACGAGGGCATCATGAACTTGATGTCGAGCGGTACTCGGCGGGCGTCTTCGATCATGAACTCCAGACCGTCGAGGCCGGCGACGTTGGCGATCTCGTGGCTGTCGGCGATTGCGGTCGTGGTGCCGCGGGCGAGCGCCATCTTGGCGTACTCGGAGGGACGGACATTGGAGCTCTCGATGTGCAGGTGACCGTCGATAAGGCCGGGTGTGAGGTAGCGGCCTTCGCAGTCGACGACGGTCGCCGCAGCGGGGTCGGGCACGTCCGCATCGCGGTCATCAAAAAGCACGCCCACGATGACGCCATCCGCCACGGCAACACGACCTGCCACCACGCGCTGACCATACACGTCGACAATCCGCGCATGGGTAAAGAGCGTGTCCACCTGACGGCGACCCTCGGCCGCATCGATCATGTTCGCAAGTTCTGCCGTACCCGCCATGGCGCTCCCTCCGTCGACGTCCGTTGTTGCCATGGTACCCAAATGGTACACGGGCACACGCGGGCACAAGGAGGCAAGCCCTCGCACGGGCGCAGACGGGCGCACGGATCACGCGGTCGAGCGCGGGCACGGAGTGGGTGTGCTACCCCAGCGTATCGAGCGACTGCATCCAGGCGATGTAGACGCTCGGGTAGTGTCCGTAGAGCACCTGCATGGGGTTGATGTCGGCGAGGAGGTCGTGCACGAGCGACGCCACGCCGCCCAGCGAGAACAGATCGTCCACCGTGGGCACCTCGCGCGCGAGGTCAGCGATCAGCTTGTCGACGTGCTCGCGGTCCTCGGGCACATAGGGGCTCTCGACCCCCGTGTTCTCCTTAAACGTCGCGCACATCGCCTCATGCGCCGCGTCAAAGCCCTCGTCACCGTAGCCGGGAAGCATGAGGTCGTGGCCGTAGCGCGCGTACCCCCATGCTGCAAGCGGCATGCGCGGCACCATGTCGCTCGGATTCAGGATGTTGAAGATGTTGTCGAACAGCGGGTCGTCCACGTCTTCGTAGAGCGTCACCTCGGGCGTGGCAAAGGTGTAGCAGTAGATGCTCTCGAGCGGGGCGAACGAGCGCAGGCTCGTTGTCATCTCGTCGGCGTAGGCGGCGGCGATGTTTGCCGTCGCGGCACCGCGGGAGTGGCCGCAGAACAACAGCGCGATGTCATCGGTACCGTCGAGCTCGGCCTCGTCGGTGATGCGCGCGGCGAGGTCCTCCACGATCTCGTTGGCGGAGCGCATGAAGCCCTCGTGCTCGACGTTGGCATAGTCCTTGTCGAAGTCCATGTTGAGGTCGCTCAGCCACTCGGAGCCGTAGCTGCCGCGCACAGAGACTAGAAAGAGCGTCTTCTCGCGTCCGTCCTCGGCAACAAGGCGCTTGGTCGCCACCGAGTAGGCCACGACGTCGTCGGTACCGGTAAGAGCGTCGACAATCTCGTCAAAGATCTCGCTGCGGTACTGGTAGGACGCAGTCGAGATGTCCTCAAACCCGAGCGCGGCGAGCGCCTCCTCCATGTACGCGCGGCCACCCGATCCCGCTTGGTAGTAGCCGGACTCCGAGTTGGCAACGGCGGAGAGCACGGCGCAGGTGGTGGCGAGCTCGTGGTTGTAGACCGTGGGATCCTGGAAGAACCACGCATCGTCCCACGCCACCTCGGTGGAGACGGTCGCGGCGCCCGTGGCCATGGTGGTGAACTCAATATCTGCCGTGAAGGAGCCCGTGCGCGCGGACGAGCCCGCAAGCTCCTGCGGCGCCGTGGGTTCGGAAACTACACCGAGCCCCAAGCGCTCCTGCTCCTGGCGATGGTGCACCGCAACGGCGAGCGCGATGCCGCAAGCGACGAGCACCACGCCAAGCGCGGCAAGGAATCTCAGGCCCCAGCGCGGCCGCTTGCGCTCCGTCATGCCGCACCCGCCTCAGACGAGCCGGCAGCAGCGGGCTCTGCCGCGGCGTCCGCCATGGCAGAGCTGTCCACACGACCGGAGTTCTCGGGCGTGATGGTCATGCTCTCAAAGCGGTGCTGCATGTAGGCGTTATCGAAGTTCTTGGCATAGAACTCCTCCACGGGCGTGGTACCCGCGGTGCCGGACAGGCGCTCGAACCAGCAGTCGAGCGCCTGCAGCGTCATGACGCCGTTCACGAGCATAAGAATCGCGCAGAGCGTGGTGAAGCTGTAGCGGACCTTCCAAGGGATGATGTTGATGAACTTGAGAAGCCACGGCAGGCAGAACTTGATCCACACAAAACCGAGCGCGCCCCACATGCACATGAAGAGCGTCGAGGTGCGTCCCTGGAAAATGACCGCCACCGGGTCGGGGAAGAGCCCAAAGATGGTGGAGCCGGAGTAGTCCCAGGCAACCGCACCAAAGCCGGTCTGCATGAACCAGCTGACCGCCGCCTCAAAGAGGCCGCCGATCACGGCGGAGACCACAAAGATGATGACGGGATTTGCCTTGTAGAAGCGGTTCAGGGCGACCGTCATGAGCACGGCGCCAAAGCCGTAAATGGGCGAGAACGGGCCAAAGAGCATGCCCGCGCGGTCCTGGTAGACGCCCGGATCGACCACGACCATGTGGTAGATGGTCTCGATGATGAGGCCGAGCACGCAGCAGACGGTGAAGACCCAGAACAGGTTGAAGAAGTTGAGCTCGATGTAGCCCTTGCCCTCGAGGTCGCGGCCGAGCATACCGGCGCGCGCCGCCTCACGGTCGGTGAGGTCGCGCATGACCTGCTTCATATGGCGCTCGTGGCGCAGCTGGGGGTCGACCGTGACGGAGAGGGTAAGGACAATCGCAAGCTGGATGGCGTCGGCGATGAGGTTGGTGCCGATACCCTCGAGCATGATGCGCAGGATGATCTGCACGAGCGTGGTGGCGATGAGCGCGTGCGACCAGCGCGCGGCGTTGCGGCGGCGGTTCTTAAGAAGCGAATGGCCAAAGATGATGAGCGCAATTCCGTTGCCGAGCGACACCACGATGGAGATTGCCATGAGGATCACGGGCAGCGTCGGATCGCTGCCGATTGAGATAAGATCGGGACGCGCGTTAATAGCCCACCAGACAATACCGAGGAAGATGAAGACCATCGGCACCGTGATGATGCCGTCCGCCATGCAGAGAAAGCCGTAAATCTTGAGAATCAGCGGAATCTTGCGCTCCGTCGCGGGCGCCTCCGACGAGGGGGATGCGACCCCCTCCTGGGACGCGACTGCGTTTGGCGTTTTCTCCGGTTCGGCCATATCATTTCCTCCGTTGTACATGCGGCGCATCAAGCGCGCGGACAAGTAAGCGAGAACTGTTGCATGATACCGTATTCCCGCAGGTATTCGGTATTATTAATAGAAAAACTTCCGCGACTCTCAAGAATCGGTTGATAGTTGCGCGAAACAACTTTGACACCCGGGCGCTGATGTACCTAAACTTATGCGGTTTTGTCACGAGCTCTTGCGCCACCCAAGGCTTGAGCTCTCCCGCCGCCGCGCGCGGCGAAAGCATTGAAAGGAACTTCTATGTCCAAGAATTGTCGTGGCGTGCAGGGCATTGGCTTTTGCCTTCTGCTCTTCGGCATCATCGCTATGGCCACCGCTGCCATCATGTTCTTCGGCGCACCCGGCATCGACCTCGGTATTGAGGACGGCACCGAGATCGCCCAGATGTACGGCATCATCCTCGGCGTCATCGGCCTGAGCCAGTTCATCTTCGGCATCTTTGGCCTCCGCGCCGCAAAGCACGCGAACCTCCTCAAGATTTTCTCGTGGATGTGCGCTGCCGATATCGCGCTCAACCTCTTCAGCGCCGGCGAGACCGCGCTGCGCCACAGCGGCAACGTCTGGCCGAACCTCATCTTCGCCGCTGTTGCCTTCTCGGGCCTTCTCTTCACCTCTCGCGCCATGACCGAGCAGGGTATTCAGTAACATCCCCTGCGCGCATAGGTTCGCACGAGCGCCCGCCCGGCATCCCCGCGATGCCGGGCGGTTTTTTCTCGCCCGACCGCCCTCGTTGTCAGCCTTCGACCGCAGCGAAAAGACGGAGCGGCCATCCAGCTGTCAATCACCAGTTGATAGTTTTGCCAAAGCAGTGAGGATGACGCGGCAGCGGCAGTATGCTTATGGCATCTATCCGCCCACGGCATCTTCTACCAAGCCGTCATACCTACGGCGACGGTGCGGTGCCCCTATCTGCAACGGAGTATCTTTTGAACATACGCCAGTTGCGTTATTTCTATCTTTCGGCTCGTTCGGGCAGCTTCTCGGGCGCTGCCCGTTCGGAAAACGTCTCTGTTCAGGCGGTGTCTAAAGCACTGATCGAGCTTGAGGACGAGCTCGGAAGCCCTCTGTTTGAGCGCGGCGGATCCGGGGCGGCGCTCACGCCGTTCGGTGAATCGCTGATGCGCCCCGCCCATGAGGCAATCGCCAGCTTCGACGCCGTCTCTCGAGCCGCCGAGACCTTTTTAGAGCGTCAGGACAACGCGGCAACGGCAGGACTTCGCCTCGCCCTTATTGCACCTCCCTTTGCTAAAGAGCACATGATGTGCAATGCGTTCTCACGCATCGCCACCCACATGTCCGGCATAGAAATCAGGCTGTTCCGCTCACTCGGCCCCGATGCCTTTGCAGACCTCAAATCGGGCGCGATCGATGCGATGGTCACCATCGGCACCTTCAACGACCCGCGTTGCTCCTGCCAGTCCTTGGGCAAGGTGTCTGTTGGCGTCTTCATGGGAAAGGACCACCCTCTTCGTCGGAAACGCCTCATCAGCTTTGCCGACCTAAAGCCCTACCCCGTCCTCTACAACCGCGATATCGACGATTTCAACGACACGATTCTCCCTATGTGCCGACGAGACGGCCTCGCCTCCCCCATAGTCGAGGTCACTACCGATGATGGCGTGGCCGATCTGCTCGAGGAGCGCAACGGCTATGTGCTCGGCGTCTATCTAAAGGCTCTTGACATCAAACCGCTCGCCATCATGCACCGCATCGACCCCGCAGACGCTCCCAGCATCCCCGTCTGCGTCGTCACCCTCAAGAACAACGGCAACGAGAAGCTCGACCGGTTCTGCCATTTCATTCGCAACGAATTCCCAGTCGTCAAGAAGATGTTCAGCTCGTAGGCCCTAAGGCTGCCCGCGCCTGCCGTCTTCCTACCTAACGCAACCGGCCCCGGAACACTACGTGCGTTCCGGGGCCGGCGTCGTTTAGAGCGTTGCCGCTTCGCGTCCAGCGGGCTTATCCGCTAGCGGCGCGAGTCGTTGGACTCGTCGAAGTCCTCGTCCTCGTCCACCATGTTCTTGACGGCTTCCTTCTGCTCGGCGTTGAAGCGATCTGCCGCCGCCTTCTCCGCCGCGGTCGCCTTCTTGAACTGGACGGGCTGGTTGACCACGACCTGCGGGAACGGAATCGAGATGTCGTGCTTGTCGAAGAGTAGCTTCATCTCGCGGTTCAGGTCGTTGGTAAGAGGCGCGCGGTCCTTCTCGGCGCACTCGGCAACGATCTTGATGTTGACCGAGTTGTCCGCGAGCATCGTGACGCCCTTGTAGAACGGACCGTCGATGATGGCGGGCAGGCGCTTCTTGATGTTGGGGAGCTCCTCGGCAAGGATGTTCTCCACGCGCTCCAGGCTCTCGCCGTACTCGATACCCACCTCGACGGCGGCGTAGCTGTGCTCCTTGGTCATGTTGACCACGTTGGAGATGTTGGAGTTGCGCAGCACCAGGATGTTGCCCGAGCCGTCGTTGATCTTGGTCGTACGGACGCCGATCTCCATAACGGTACCGCGCTGGCCGCCGACCTGGATGATGTCGCCGACGCGGAACTCGCCCTCAAAGATGATGAAGAGACCGGCGATGATATCGGAGACGATACCCTGCGCGCCGAGCGACACCGCAAAGGTGAGGAGGCCTGCGGAGGCGAGGAGCGTCGCCGTATCGACGCCGAGCAGCGCCAGGCACCAGTAGAGCATGCCGATAACACTCGCGTACTTGACCACGCTCGAGATGAGGCGGCACATGGTCACGCCGCGCGCATCGAGCACGCGCGACACCAGGCGCAGAATCTTCTGGATCACCGCAGCGGCGGTGGCGAGCACGCAGGCGAACATAAGGCTCGCCGTGATGGCAAAGATGTTGAGCCCGTGCTCCCACGTGCCGCCGAGGATGTAGGAGAAGAGCGAGCGCTTGTCGAAGATGCTGTCCTTGAAGATGACGGCGATGCACACAACGATCACCGCAACGCCGGCGAACCAGCGCAGCACGCAACCGACCTTCTGCTCGGGCGAGAGCTCGTCCCAGTGGAAGGAGCGCCCGAGCCAACGGCTGACGGCGGTCTCGGTGCGGACTTTGCGCCCACCGATATTGACCTCCACAACGCCCTTGCGGTCCTCGTCCTCAAGCGAGCCGGCCGCAGCGTAGATGCGCGAGGAGGGCTCGATGGCGATAAGGGCGAACACCACAATGAGGCAGACGAGCGCGATGGCGCCCGTGGCGATGGTGAGCGGGCCGCGCTCGGCCATGAGCGCGCCCTCGCCCGCCGCGACGAACACGTAGTAGTCGCTCGTCTCAGAAACCGACGCGTAGTAGCGCTCACCGTTCACGGTGATGTAGTCGCTAAAGCCATCGCGCAGCTGGTTCTCGGTGATGCCGCAGGCCGCGGCGTCCTTGCCGGTGGTGTTCTGGTCGGGGTAGTAGGCGATGGTGCCGTCCGCCTTGGAGACGGCAAAGGCAAAGCCGTCGGCGCCAACCTGGACACCGTCGAGCACATGGTCGATCTGGACGCTCTCGAGCAAGCTCTCGAGGCGCGTGGGGCGGATACCGAGCTGGACAAAGCCCGTGAGCTGACCGGACGCGTCGTGCGTGGTCACACCAATGTACTGGCGCAGCTCGCCGGAAACCTCGTCGGGCATGGCGTCCTGCACCACGTAGTCGACGCCCTGGAGGAGCTTGCGGAACTCGTAGGACTGGTCCTCGGGATCCTCGGACAGCACGAAGTTGGTGAAGCTCGAGTTGGTCGCCGTCATGACGCCCTGGTCATTGAAGGTGAAGATGTACTGGATCTGCAGCGCGTCCGCCATCTCGCCGAGCTTCTCGCGCGTGGCGAGCTCGGGGTTCTGGTCGATGATGTAGGCCGCGACCTCGGCCTTGGAGAGATAGCGCTCGCCGTACTGGTCCTCGAGCTCCGCGGCGCTCGCCTGGCTGCGCTCGATGCTCTTGGCGATGGACTCGGCGCGCTCGGAGAGCGTGAGCGACTGCGAGGAGAGCGCAAAGAGCGTCTGCATGTAGAACGAGATGACGAGGATGCCGAGGAAGCCGACGATGGCGAGCACGAGCGCGCGGCCGGCAATCGAGCGGTTCAGGCGCACCGGGCCGAGGCGACGGTAGTCCTCCTCGCTGTGACCGTGGCGCTCGTCGTCGCGCAGGACGAAGATGCCGTAAAGGGTCACGGCCGCGATCACGACAAAGAACGCAAAGAGGATGACACCCACGGTGATGGCGCTCGAGGCGGCCATGTCGGCCTCGGGCACGGCGGAGATGTAGTACATGTCGCCGATCTTGGTGACGCCGCAGAAGAGTGGCTCGCCGGCGAGCGTCATGTTCGCAAGCGTGCCGTCCTCGAGGTTCTCCACGCTGAGGCCGGCGTCGATGGCATCGGCACCGATGAGGTCCTCATCGGGGTGGTACTCGATGACGTAGTCCTTGGCGGAAACGGCAAAGACGTAGCCGTCCTGGCCGAGCGAGATGCCGCCGAGCACGCTCGCAAGCGAGCCCGTGCTCTCCACGAGGGTGCGGAGCTCGGCCGGGTCCTGCTCGATCACGACCATGGTCTCGTCATCGATGCGAGAGGCGTAATAGCGGTCGAGCCATTCCTCTTCGGGATACTCGATCTCAACGGCCTCGGAGGGCTCGTGCGTATCGAAGGTGTCGCGCAGGCGGTTGAAGCGCATGCGCGTGAAATCGGCGCGGGTGTCGGTCGCGCGGGCCACAATCTCGCCCTCGCGCGTCACGATCATGATGTTGTCGACGGCGAGCAGCTCCTGATACTCGACCATCTTGGCATCGGTCGCCTCAAAGCCGGCGTCGTTTTGCGCCATAAAGGAGACGCTCGCGGCTTTGGACTGGTAGATAGCGTCAAACTGCGCCGTGTTCTCGGCAGTCTCGGCATCGGCCTGCTCGAGAAGCTCGGGCAGCGAGGCCTCCTCGTACTCGATCTCCTCGGCATAGCTCGAGCGCGTGAGCTGGCCCTGCATGCCCGTGAGCAGCACGCCCATGGCAATCATGCTGGCGAGGACAACGGCAACGAGGACGGCGATCTTGGCGGTGAGTCCCTTGGACATTCTCATCTTCTGGCCCCCTAGTCCCACTTATCGATGATGGCGCCGATGGTGCCGTCGTCGAGCATGCCCTGGATGGTCTCGGCAACGCGCCCGGAGAGCTCGGAGCCCTTCTGCGTGGCCACACCGTAGGAGACCTCGTCAACGGTGAAGCCGTCGAGTACGGAGCGCTCGTCGTTCATGTAGGTCTTGGCAATAGCGCCGTCGAGCACCATGGCGTCGACCTCGCCGATCTCGAGCGCGTCGGAGAGCTCCTGGTAGGAGGGGTACTGCAGCAGATGCCACGTATCGAAGAGCACATCGTTGTTGTCGGCACCGAGCGAGCGGGACTCGCCGTTGGAAAAGCCGATCTCGTACAGCTTGATGGAGAGGAGCGGAGCCGCGTTTGCGCCGCTCATGGTGCCAAACGTCGCACCCTTGAGGTCATCGATGGAGTTCACCTGCGCGGAGTTCTGGACGACGGCGATCACGGAGTCGTCGTAGTAGGCGGGTGAGAAGTCAAAGTTCTCGAGGCGCGTCTCAGCGATGGAGTAGCACGCCACGAGCGCGTCGATCTTGCCCTCGAGCAGAAGCTCCTTGCGGTTCTCGGGCAGAACCGTCATGTACTCGACGTTCTTATAGCCCAAGCGGTTCGCGAGCTCCTCCGCGATATCGATCTCGAGACCGTAGTACTTGCCGGTCCTCTCGTTCAGATACCCAAAGCCCACGATGTCGGCACGCACGCCCACGCGCAGCGTATCCGAGCTCGAGGCGGGCGCGGCTTTGCCCGCGCTGCCTGCGCTGCCCGTCTGCGCCGCATTGGGGGTGCATCCGGCAAGAGCGCCCGCGGCAACCGCAGCGCCCGAGAGAGCGAGGCCCAAAAAGCCCCTTCTCGTGATGTCCTGCATCCTTCCTCCCCTGGAACGAATATGTTTTGTCCAAACCAGTCAAGTATGGTCTGAACTGGGGAGAAATGCATTCGAAACAAGGTGAGTCAACAAATAGTTGATAGCTGAAAGGCCTTTCGCCCTATACTTTAGGGTTGCCCGAAAACGGGCAGACGTTCTCACACCGGAACAATACCGTTCGAACATCGCTCGGCGCCGCGGCGCCATCAAGGAGGTCAACCATGTCCACCAACCGCAAAGCCCTCAAGATCGTGAGCCTGTTGCAAGTTCTCGCCGCTCTGGGTGCGGCTGCCCCGGGCGCCATCGCGCTCTTTGGCGCCGATCTTGCCGAGGCCGAGGCGGGCGTCCTCGGCGTGCTCGTCGTTTACCTCGACGGTGTGCTCTACCTCGTCTGCGCTGTGCTCACCTTCTTCTGTGCGGTCATGGGTATCCACGGCGCCAACCAGCCGAGCCGCCTCGGCAGCCACCGCCTTATCGCCATCTTGGTGTTGCTGCTCGCCATTGCCACGGGCGTCTTCGCTGGCATGGGCCAGGAGATCCCCGTTATGGCAGCGGTGGTCGGCGTGCTCGCGCTCATCGCCGCCATCCTCGACGGCATGTGCCGCAAGGAGGCCGACCTCTAAACGGCAGACGCTCCACCTTTTTATAAGAAACCACGCCCTGCGCACGTGGACCTAACGGGACGCGCGCAGGGCGTGGTTTCTTTTGTTTATCGGGACACGAGTGAGCCGAGCCTGAGCACGCGATGCGCACCGGAACACCCTGCCGGTTGCCAAGCGCTGGCAAACACGGCGCAGAGGCGCTCCTCAATCAAAGAAACCGTGTTTACCAGCTCCTGGAACGTCTGGAGAGCTGGTAAACACGGTTTTGGTGAAACGGGTCAAAACGGGTGGATTGCGCGGGCGGGTGCGGGGCGGCGCGGAGGCGCCCGGGCAGTCCTACACCAAGCGCGCGTACTTGCGCTTGCCCACCTGCAGGACGCAACCCTCGTGCAGAAGCGCGGGGTCGACGTTGTAGCTCTTGGGCGCGACCGCCTTCTGGTCGATCTTGACGCCGCCGCCGTCGATTAGGCGGCGCGCCTCGCCCGCGGAAGGCGCGAGACCGGCGTCCTTAAGCACGGCCGCAAGGTACACGAGGCCCTGATCGTTCGGCGTAAGGTCAACATGGACCTCGGCGATGTCCTCGGGAAGCTTGTCCTCCTTGAAGACGCGGTCAAACTCCGCCTTCGCGGCCTCTCCCGCGCCCGCACCGTGGTAGGCGTCGACAATGTTCACCGCAAGGGCACGCTTGAGCTCGTAGGGGTCGGCCGAGCCGTCGGCGAGCGCGGCGTCGATGGCGTCAACCTCGTCGACAGAAAGCGTCGAGGCGAGGCGGTAGTACTTGCCAATCATCTCGTCCGGAATGGACATGATCTTGCCAAAGGCGTCAGCCGGCTCGTCGGTGAGACCCACGTAGTTGCCGTAGGACTTGGACATCTTGCGCGCGCCGTCGGTGCCCTCAAGCAGCGGCATGGTGAGCGCGACCTGCGGCTCCATGCCCATCTTCTCCATGAGCTCACGGCCGGCGAGCAGGTTGAAGAGCTGGTCGGTGCCGCCCATCTCCACGTCGGCCTTGATCTTCACCGAGTCAAACGCCTGCATCACCGGGTAGAGGAACTCGTGCAGGGCAATCGGCGTCTGGCTCTGGTAGCGCTTGGTGAAGTCGTCGCGCTCCAAGATGCGCGCCACGGTGAACTTGCTGCAGAGCTCGAGCATGCCTTTCAAGTCGAGCGACAAAATCCAGTCACCGTTGTGAACGATGGTGGTCTTTTCGGGGTCCAGGATCTTCATGGCCTGCGCAACGTAGGTCGCGGCGTTGGCCTCGACCTCTTCCTGCGTGAGCTGCGGGCGCGTGGTGTTCTTGCCCGAGGGGTCGCCGATCATGGCCGTGCCGTTGCCAATGATGAGCGTGACCTTGTGGCCGAGGTCCTGGAACTGGCGCATCTTGCGCAGAGGCACCGCGTGGCCCAGGTGCAGGTCGGGCGAGGTGGGGTCGACGCCGAGCTTGATGTTCAAGGGCACGCCGCGTTCGAGCTTCTTCCTGAGGTCCGCCTCGGGTACGATCTGCGCCGCGCCCGAGGTGATGATGCGCATCTGCTCGTCGACAGAGAGCATAGTGTTCCTCCTGCTGTCTAGCACCCTCGCCACGCTGACGCGGCGGTGCTCGGTTTTATTGCATAACTTTTCTAGTGTAGCCGACTAGAGGCTTGCATGATACCCCGTTATCGCGTCCTTGCTCCACCACTGTGCAAAGCGATAGTTGATATAGGTATCCATGTTGTCGCGGATATCCCCCATAAAAAGCACCTTGGGCGCCGTCGTGATGAAGGGCACCTCCACCTCCGCATCGGGTGACTCCTCGATGCGCTCGATACGCTCCCGGATCTGCGCGTCGTACTCAACCGCCTCGCCTGTCACGAGCGAGCGTGCGGCAGAGAGGGAGACGAGGTCGTCGATATGGCGTTCGTCGAGGGCGAGGGCCGTGACCGAGAGCACAAGCACCACAAGAACCACTGCGGCAAGGCGTCCGTATGCGAGGGGCACCGGCGTCGCCGCGGTGGGCGCGAGAGAATCCGCCGGAACCGCCTCCGCGCCATCGGGCGCCCCCTTTGCCTCTGCGGCCCGCTCGCGCCGGCGGACCCACCAGCCCGCAAACCAGGTGGCACACACCAGCACAAGAATCACAAAGAGGTCGTAGCGGATATTCTGCACACGCCCCGGGCCAACGTAGCCCATGGAGTAGAACGTAGGGGTGAAGCTCGCCGCAAACAGGGCAAACGACCCCATAAGCGCCGCACCCGGATAACGAAACGAGCACGTCGAGCGACGCGCCGCGCGAACGAGCAAAGGCAGCACGAGAGCTAGCATGAGTAGCAGAAAGCCGTTTGTCCAAAGGACGAGGTACTCCCCCGCCGCAAGCCCGCTCTTGATAAGCGTGGGCACGACGCCGAGCGCATCGCCCGCAAACTGCGTCTCCTGCCGGATGGCGTTTCCCGGTGCCGCCATCGAAGCGGCAAACCCGGCCACAAAGACCGCAAGCGCCGGCAGGAGCAGAAGGCCCCGGCGATTGCCGCGGCGCACTCCCGCCGCAACGCCCGCGGCGAGCAGAAGCCCCGCAACCAGCGCGGTCACAAAGTTCCCGCCCGCAATAACAAACGCGAGCGCAACCAAAAGAAGGGAGCGCAACGCTGTTCCCATAGGCGTGTAGGTGCACACGCGGGTGCCGCCGCGCAGCAGGCAAATGCCGAGCCCCGCCGCCATCAGCATGAGCGCATGGTAGAAGGTGTAGTAGATGGCGGCGTTATACCACCAGATGCCCTCGACGGGGCTGGGCATGAGCTGCGTCTGCAGCAGAAGAGCGGCTGACGCTGCGGCAACGGCCGTGGAGCGGCTGCCGCCGAGCACATCGCGCACAAGCACGGACGACGCAAAGAACGTCGAGGCCGCGAGCACCGCCATGATCGCGACCGCACCGACGCCATAGAGTTCCTCACTCCACACGCCGGGCTGCAGGGCCATGAAAAAGATGGCCGAGTAAGTTCCTTGCCATGAGAAGAACGTATCGGTCACCTCGGCAGCCGCCGCAGCGACAGCCCCCGCGACGCCCTTGCCGGCCTCGAGCGCCAAATGCGCGTCAACGCCGTAATGCCAGTCGTCCGCATAGCTGTGATCAAAGGTGGAGATGGCAACCATGGGCACGAGGGCGAGGGCGAGCAAGCAGACGAGGGTCGCGGCGACCGCCGTCTCGGGATCGATTCGCCGAGCGAGCGAGGCAAGTGCGCGCCGGGGCACGGCAAGGGCTGCTAGCAGCTGCATTGATCCTCCCTTCGCGGGAGGGCGTCCGACGCCGAACGTGCAGATGCCGCCAGAGGTGCGTCACCGCCACAGGAAAGCACGCGCGAGCGGCCGAGCGCATCGGTGCGCACGGCAAAGCGGTCCCCGTTCTTTCCCAAAAGAAAACGCGGCTCGCGACGGCGGCTGCACGCGGCACACCGGTGGTCGCACGGCCCCTCGGCCGTAAGGACGCAATGCTCCATAACCATGAGCTCGCGCTCCGTAGGCGCAAGCGTGCCGAGCGGTGCGGCAGGCATCGCCTCCATGAGACGGCGCGCATCATCGGCCGGCAGCTCATCGGGCAGCCAGACGCGCTCGGCGCCCCACGACTGAAGCGCGCGGGCCGCCGCGGGATTCTCCGCATAGAGCGGCGCGGCGGCGTCAAAGGCAACGCCAGCTTCTCGGGCGAGGGCGATCTGCGTGAGGTTCCGGCAGATGACCCGCCGGGCTGCGTGTATGAGGCGGCGGGTGTGCGGGAGGTCAGACGCGCGACAGCACGCATCGAGCAGTACCGTCAGGCGTGGCAGAAGCGGCTCCCACGCGCATGCGTCATCTAGAAGGCGCCAAGCCTCGACCGCGACCTCGACAGCACCCGCAGCGAGCTGCGCAGACGCCGCTTCGGGGCTTGCGACAAACACCGGGCTAGAAACGGGAACGCCGACCACGTCGCATGATGGCA
>CASELS010000018.1 GCA_949288855.1 uncultured Collinsella sp.
CAAGGCTATGGACGACGTTGCCAAGAAGGGTGCGACCCTGCACCTGCTCGGCCTCGTCTCCCCGGGCGGCGTTCACTCCATGCAACGCCACGGCGAGAACCTCGCCGCCATCGCCGCCATGCACGGCGTGGAGCGCGTGCGCTTCCACTGCTTCATGGACGGTCGCGACGTGGACCCGCACTCCGGTGCCGGCTCCATCGAGACCCTGAAGGAGAACCTCGAGGCGCTCTCCAAGTACACCGGCGTCGATGCGCGCATCGCCACCGTCTCCGGCCGTTACTGGGCTATGGACCGCGACAACCGCTGGGAGCGCGTCGAGCGCGCCTACGATGTGGTCACCCTGCCTTCCGACACCGAGTGCGACCCGGTCGAGGGCGTCAAGGCCTACTACGAGCGTGACGAGCGCGGCGACGAGTTCGTCGAGCCCTTCGCCTGTCATAACGAGGGCGTTCAGGACGGCGACGCGATGGTGTTCTTCAACTTCCGTCCCGACCGCGCCCGCGAGATGACCCGCGCCTTCACCGAGACCGACTTCGACGGTTTCGAGCGCAAGGTCGCGCCGAAGCTCAGCCACTTCGTCACCATGACGGAGTACGACGACACCTTCACCAACGTGGAGGTCGCGTTCCCCAAGACCTTCCCGGAGAACGTGCTTGCCGACGTCATCGCTCAGAACGGGCTCAAGCAACTTCATACCGCCGAGACCGAGAAGTACGCTCACGTGACGTTCTTCCTGAACGGCGGCGTCGAGGAGCCCAAGGAGGGGGAGGAGCGCGTGCTCGTTCCCTCGCCCAAGGTTGCTACCTATGACCTGCAGCCCGAGATGAGCGAGCCGGAGGTTACCGAGAAACTCGTCGAGGCCATCAACGAGGATCGCGCCGACTTCTACATCGTGAACTACGCGAACTGCGACATGGTCGGCCACACCGGCGTCTTCGACGCCGCCGTCAAGGCAGTCGAGGCTGTGGACGACGGCCTGTCGAAGGTCATCCCGGCGATTCTCGCCAAGGGTGGCTTCGCGCTCATCACGGCTGACCACGGCAACGCCGACCACATGTACGACGAGGACGAGTCGGGCGAGAAGCACCCCTTCACCGCCCACACGACCAACCGCGTGCCCTTCATCGTGGTCGATCCGGCTGCCAAGCTCACCGGTATCGAGGATGGGCGTCTTTCGGACATCGCGCCGACGATGCTCACGCTTGCCGGTCTCGAGCCCTCCGCCGAGATGACCGGTCGCGTGCTCGCCGTCGAGGAGTAGCGCATTTGGGGACGGGTTCGTTTTGACCCATCCCGACAAAGGAGGCGGGGCGCTATAGCGTCCCGCCCCTCAGAACAACCAAAGACCATCTGCTGTTTTCGGCGGATGGTCTTTTGCGTATTTGGGAACGGGGTCAAATCGTGCACGTGGATGTACTTTTGTGCACATTTGGGGAGGTCGAAATA
Source organism: uncultured Collinsella sp. (assembly GCA_949288855.1). GTDB lineage: Bacteria > Actinomycetota > Coriobacteriia > Coriobacteriales > Coriobacteriaceae > Coprousia. The sequence continues at coordinate 1,447 of CASELS010000018.1, forward strand.
TGCGAGCGAAGATTCGCACACTGAAAAGGGGGGGGACGACATGCCGAGAACATCACGTACCCGTTCCGAATCAGGACTCTACCATGTCATATTGCGCGGCAACGGAAAACAGCTGCTGTTCGAAAGTGACAGGGACCGCGTGCGTTTTCTAAGCTTATTGCGGGATAAGATCCAGGCTGACGGCATCTCCGTTATCGCGTGGTGCCTCATGAGCAACCATATTCATCTTCTGCTTGATGATCCGCAAGACAATCTGAGCCACGCCATGCATGCGCTGGCAACTGCCTACGCGCGTCATTTCAATGATGCGTCCAGTCATGTGGGTGTGGTTTTCCAAGGCCGCTTCACCAGCGTGCCCATTGCGGACGAGCGCCAACTGCTCCGAGCTGTGCGCTACATCCACGACAATCCCGAAAAGGCAGGAATTGCGCCTGCCAGGGAATACCGCTGGAGCAGCTATGGAGAATACCTGAGCGGCGCGCACCTCATCAGCGATGAGTTGGTTCTTGGGTTGATTGGGGGTAGGGAGCACTTTGAGGAGTTCAGCCGCAGCGATCGGTATTCTGGGTACTACGTGCGGTCAGGCAAACGAGTCTCCGATGACGATGTGTTGCTTGCGGCGCGCAGCGTGCTGGACGATGTCACTCCAACGGAAGTGAAAGGGCTTGAAAAAGGCTTGCCGGGACGATGCCCTGCGCGCTTTGCGGCAAGCGGGCCTTACCTGCAAGCAAATTGAGCGCCTGACGGGCATCGGCGCGAGCATCATATCTTGCGTAACCGCGCACTGAAGGCCCCCAATCGAGGGGAGGGTGTGGCAGTCGTGTCCTACCTTACGGGTTTGAGCGAACTTCTACCACGTCCCCAAATACCCAATCGTGATGCAATTGCACGTTTTGAACCCGTCCCCAAATGAGCTTGCGGCGAAAAGCGAGATTGCGCTAAAGTATCGAACGATATGTCTTTCGCGGGGCAGCAGTCGATAATCTCCTGTCCCCAAAACCAACGAGGAGTGACCCATGGGTCCGTTCCAGATCATTATCTTCATCGTGTGGGCGCTGTCCGCCCTCGCTCTCATCGCGCTCGTGCTTATGCACTCCGGCAAGGGCACCGGCGTCTCCGACATGATTGCGAGCTCGCTCTACAACGCGAGCGCTGCCACCGGCGTTATGGAGAAGAATCTCGACAAGCTCACCATCATCGTTTCCGTGGTGTTTGCGGTGTGCGTGGTCCTCTGCATGTTCTTCTTCCCGCAGGGCATCGTCGGCATCTAAGCTGCCCGTTACGCAACAAACGGACTTGTCAGGGCCCTTGCGCTCTTGGGGACGTGTCGTTCCCGTGAGCGCGAGGGCCCTTTTTCAATTTGCGAGAAACACGCTTGAAACAATATGCATCGGCGAGCGGTTTCTATGAGATAACAACCAGCGTAATCGCAGGAACACTCCAGCGTGCCAAAGAGTAACCAGCGCGTTTACCGAAATAGTTTGCACGCGGGCGGTAAAAATCGGGTACTGTTATACAGAACGTCAGCATCCTGAGCACAATTCTGTGTCTTTGGGGTGAAGACGATGTAAGGGGCGTGCAAGGCGCACGCCTACATCTGAAGGAGGATTGCATGGCAGACTTCAACATGAATCGTCGCCAGTTCGTGGGCGGTGCCCTCGCGGCGAGCGCCCTCGCTGCTCTGGCGGGTTGCACCAACAACGGTGGCGGCACCGGTTCCGGCTCCGCTTCCGCGGCTGCTCCCACGGTTGGCGACAACTACATGAACTACTACCTCTCTGAGCCTGCGTACATCGACCCGTACAACGCTCAGGAGAACCAGGGTACTTCGGTCGTCCGCGCCTGCTTCGACGGCCTGGTCACCTGGGACTGGAGCGTTAACGAGCCTGTGCCGGTTTGCGCCACCGAGCTCCCCACCGTCTCTGAGGACGGCCTCACCTACACCTTCAAGCTCCGTGAGGGCATGAAGTTCCACAACGGCGACCCTGTCGACGCTGAGTCCTTCAAGCGTGGTTGGCAGCGTCTTGCCGATTCCACCATGGCCTCTCCGTCCGAGATCGGCTATCACCTCGCGCCTGTTGCCGGCTATGCCGAGATGGCCGCTGGCAAGGCCGAGGAGATCTCCGGCCTCACCGTCGTGGACGACCTCACCTTCCAGGTGACCCTCACCGACCCCATGGCCGACTTCGTCGCCGTGTGCTGCCACCCGGGCCTCGTGCCTGTGCCGCAGGCCGCCATCGATGATCCGGCGTCCTTCCTCGAGAAGCCGATCGGCAACGGTCCGTTCATGATGGCAGAGCCTTGGCAGCACAACCAGTACATCCTGCTTGAGAAGTTCGCCGACTACTACGGCGAGGCTCCCAAGATCGACGGCGTGTACATGTCCATCCAGGCTGACCCCGACACCGCGTTCCGCGCGCTCGAGGCGGGCGACATCGACTTCGCCATGATCCCGGCCGGCAAGATCCAGGAGACCGTGGACGCCTACGGCCTCTCCGACGACGGCTTCACCGTCACCCCGGGCAAGCAGACCCTCACCGGCACCGAGCTCTCCACCTACTACCTCGTGGTGAACCTCGAGGACGAGGCTCTCTCCGACGTGAACGTCCGTCGCGCCATCTCCCTTGCCATCGACCGTCAGGCCATCGTCGACACCCTCTATGAGGGCTATCGTGAGCCGGCTAACTCCATCATGCCGCTTTCGATCGACGACAACGAGCAGAACGTCTGGGAGTACTGCGCCTACGAGCCCGAGCGCGCCAAGCAGATCCTCACCGATGCCGGCTACGCCGAGGGCGACATCTCCGTCGAGCTCAACTACAACGGCGACGGCGGCCACGAAGAGCTCATGAGCGCCGTCCAGGCCAACCTCGAGGCCATCGGCATCACCGTCACTCAGGACACCACCGAGTGGGCTACCTACCTCGACAATCTGTCCGACGGCAACTACAAGCTCGCCCGTCTTGGTTGGACCGCTGACTATCCGACCATGGACAACTTCCTCTATCCGAACTTCTTCTCCACGGCTGACAACAACTACGGTGGTTACAACAACCCCGACGTCGACGCCGCGCTGCTGGCTGCCCGCCAGATTCAGGACGAGGAGGAGCGCAAGAACGCTTACCGCGCCATCTGCCACCAGATCGGCGAGGATATGCCGGTCATCCCGATCGTGTTCTATGCGCACAACTACGTCGGTACCGAGCGTCTCGCCAGCTTCAACTACGACGCTCAGACCATCCCGCACTTCGAGACCGCTGAGCTTGCGTAAGGCGTGTTCCTGCGAGTGTGACGTCGCCCGGTAGGGCGGCGAGGGGAGGGGCGCTGACTTTTCGGCGCCCCTCCTGTTTTGTGCACAGGCCAAATAAGGAAGACCCATCCGGCAGCGGCGGTGCACGATATGCGTTATTTCGAGCATTTTCGCTATGGTACCGGCGTTTCCGGTATACTAGCGCTTTACGGTCATAAAGCGACTGAGTTGTATAAGCCAGACAAGGGAGGGTATCGCCGTGGTCAAGTATATTGCCAAGCGAATCCTGCAGTTCATCCCTGTCTTCCTTGGCGTGACGCTGATTCTCTTTATCATGCAGAACGTTGTGCCGGGCGATCCGATCAAGCTGATCGCCGGTGAAAGGAAGCTCGATCCCCAAGTGGAGCTGAACCTGCGCGCCACCCATGGGTTCATCGAAACGGATGCCGACGGCAAGATCATCTACGATGAGAACGGTGACACGATCGACACGCCGCTGTGGAAGCGCTATGTGGTCTATCTCACCAACCTGCTCCAGGGCGACTTGGGCACGTCGTACCAGCGCGGCACCGAGGTGACGGCCATCATCGCGCAGAAGTACCCCTATACGGTGCAGCTCGCGCTGGTTGCCATCGTGATCGAGGCGATCGTGGGCATCGGCGCCGGCATCATCTCGGCCATCAAGCGCTATTCGTTCTGGGACATCTTGGTCACGCTCGTGACGTCCCTTCTGGTTGCCATGCCCGCCTTCTGGTTCGGTATGCTGCTCCAGCTCATCTTTGGCATCTGGCTGAAGGACCTTACCGGCGGCGCCATCGCGCTGCCCATCTCCGGCGTTGCCGGCCCCATCTCCAAGTATCCCGCTTGGACCTACTACATCCTGCCCGCCTGCACGCTCGCCGCGGTTTCCACTGCCTACACCGCGCGCATCATGCGTTCGCAGCTGCTCGATGTTATGAATCAGGACTACATCCGCACCGCCAAGGCCAAGGGCCTCTCCAAGGGTGCGATCATTCGCAAGCACGCGCTCAAGAATGCCCTCATCCCCGTCGTTACGTACGTGGGCATGGACTTTGGCGCGATGCTCGCCGGCGCCATCCTGACCGAGACGGTCTTCAGCTGGCCCGGCATCGGTCGTGAGACCTACATCGCGATCACGCAGCGCGACTGGCCCATCGTCATGGGCACGGTCACGGTGATCGTGTGCGTCGTCATGATCATCAACCTTATCGTCGACGTGAGCTACGCCTTCCTGGACCCGCGCATCCGCCTCGGCAGCTCCAAGAACGAGGGCTAGGGAGGAACGCACATGATTTACCCGTCACCGACTCAAAACATCGGTATGCAGGCAAAGGCTGAGTCCACTGTTGCCGCCAAGGCAAACGCCGGCGACAGCAGCGCCTCCCGCACCCTGTGGGGCGACGCCTTCGGCCGCCTGAAAAAGAACAAGCTCGCCATCATCGCGGCCGTGTGGATTATCTTCATCATCCTCATCGCTATCACCGCGGACCTCTGGGTCCCCCAGACGCTCGGCGACCCCACGGCCACGGCTGCGAACATGGCTGAGTCCTCGCGCCTCGCGCCCTCGCTCGAGCATCCCTTTGGCACCGATACCCTCGGCCGCGACGTGCTCTCCCGCGTCATCTACGGCGCGCGCATCTCGCTCACCGTCGGCGTAGTCGCCACGGGCATCTCGACCATCCTCGGTCTTATCATGGGCGCTATCGCCGCGTACTACGGCGGCATCTGGGACACCATCATCATGCGCCTTGCCGACATCTTCCTGGCGTTCCCCTACACGCTCTTCGTCGTCGCGATGATCGCAGTCATCGGTAACGGCATCCAGAACGTGTTCATCGCCATCGGTATCCTCGGCTGGCCGTCGATCGCGCGCGTCTTCCGCTCGGCGATTCTCTCGGTCAAGGAGAACGACTACGTTGATGCGGCCCGTGCCATGGGCGCCTCCGACGTCCGTATCGTGGCGCGCCACATCTTCCCCAACTCCGTCGCCTCCATCGTGGTCTACGCCACGATGAACATCGGTGGCGCCATCCTCACCGAGAGCGCTCTGTCGTTCCTCGGCATGGGCGTTGTGCCCCCCAACCCGTCGTGGGGCACCCTCATCCAGGACGGTCAGCAGTACCTGCAGACCGAGCCCTGGCTGATGATCCTGCCGGGTCTCGCGATCCTCTCCACGGTGCTCGCCTTCACCCTGCTCGGTGACGGCCTGCGCGACGCTCTCGACGTCAAGATGAAGGATGCATAATGGCTAAGCACGCTAAGAACTACGTCGACCTGAAGGAGCAGCCCATCCCCGAGGGGAGCCATCTGCTCGAGGTCGATAACCTCAAGATGTACTTCCACACCCAGGACGGCGTCGTGCACGCGGTCGACGGCGTGAGCTACACGCTCGACCGTGGTGAGACCCTGGGCGTCGTGGGCGAGTCGGGCTCCGGTAAGTCCGTTACGCACATGACCATCATGGGTCTCATCGAGATGCCCCCGGGTAAGATCGAGGGCGGCGACATCCGCTACCGCGGTCGCTCCATTCTGGAGATGACCGAGGAGGAGATGCAGCACGTCCGCGGCAACGATATCGCCATGATTTTCCAGGACCCCATGACGAGCCTGAACCCGGTCTACAAGATCGGCCGTCAGGTGGGCGAGGGCCTGCGTCTGCACCGTGGTTACTCCAAGCAGGAGGCGCTCAAGCGCGCCACCGAGCTTCTGGACCTCGTGGGTATCCCCGAGCCAGAGAAGCGCGTGAACGAGTACCCGCACCAGTTCTCCGGCGGTATGCGTCAGCGCGTTATGATCGCCATGGCACTCGCCTGCGACCCGGACATCCTCATCGCCGACGAGCCCACCACGGCTCTTGACGTGACCATCCAGGCGCAGATCATCGAGCTCATGCAGAAGATGCAGGAGGAGAACGGCAACGCGATCATCATGATCACCCACGACCTCGGCGTCGTCGCCGATATGGCCGACAAGATCATGGTCATGTACGCCGGTCGCCCTGTGGAGTTCGGCACCGCCGAGGAGATCTTCTACGATCCGCGCCATCCCTACACCTGGGGCCTCATCCGTTCCATCCCCGATCACGGTATGGACGAGAAGAAGGAGCTCACGCCCATCGCCGGCAACCCGCCGTCGCTCGTGAACCTTCCCACCGGTTGCCCCTTTGCTCCGCGCTGCCCGTATGCGGTGGATATCTGCCACGAGAAGCTACCTGAGCACATCACCACCGAGACGGGTCATTACTCGGCATGCCACTTTGCCGACGACCCGGCGTTCCTCAAGTTCGCTCCCGAGAACTCGCGTACCCGCGCCGACCTCGCTGCGCGCAAGGCCGCTGGCCAGGGTGCCTCGTCTGAGAAGAAGGAGGCGTAAATGGCTACGAAAGAGCCCCTGCTCAAGGTCGAGCACCTCTCTAAGGAGTTCCCCGCGGAGTCCGGCATGCTCATGAGCCGCTTCGCCAAGAAGGTCTCCGCCGTAAACGACGTGAGCTTTGAGATCTATCCGGGCGAGACGCTCGGTCTCGTCGGTGAGTCCGGTTGCGGCAAGTCCACCACCGGCCGCTCCATCATGCGCCTCACCCGTCCCACCGCCGGCCATGTCTATTTCGAGGGCCGCGATGTGGCGAAGATGAGCCACAAGGAGCTCAAGAGCCTCCGCCGCGAGATGCAGTTCATCTTCCAGGATCCGTACGCGTCGCTGAACCCGCGCATGACCATCGGCGAGATCATCTCCGAGCCGCTGCAGATTCACGGCGACGGCAGGACCGCGAGCGAGCGCAACAAGTACGTTCGCGAGCTGCTTGACGTCGTGGGCCTGAACCCCGAGCATATCAACCGCTACCCGCACGAGTTCTCCGGCGGTCAGCGCCAGCGCATCGGCATCGCCCGCGCCTTCGCCCTGCACCCCAAGCTCATCATCTGCGACGAGCCGGTCTCGGCGCTCGACGTGTCGATTCAGGCCCAGGTGCTGAACCTGCTCAAGGACCTGCAGAAGCAGTTCGGTACGGCGTACCTCTTCATCGCGCACGACCTGTCGGTCGTCCAGCACATCTCCGACCGTGTCGCGGTCATGTACCTCGGCAAGATCGTCGAGCTCTCGGACTGGAAGACCCTCTACGCCGAGCCGCAGCACCCCTACACGCAGTCGCTGCTCTCTGCCGCCCCGATCCCCGATCCGGACATCCAGAAGAGCCGCAGCCGCATCATCCTCGCCGGCGACCCGCCGTCGCCGATCGATCCGCCGAGCGGTTGCCGCTTCCATACGCGCTGCCCGATCGCGCAGGGCGTCTGCTCCGAGCAGCAGCCCGAGTTTCGCGAGGTCGAGCCGGGGCACTTCTGCGCCTGCCACTTTGCGGCGCCGTTCCCCATCAAGGAGTCGAGCATCGAGCTCTAGGCTTGGGGGAGGCCCTGCACGAAACCCTTCGGGCGTGGTCCTCGCAGCCGGGTGCGCTTCGCGCCCGGCTGCTGCGGGAAACGCCCTGCGGGTTTCGTGCGGGGCCTTTGCAAGATGGGTGCTCGTGCTTCGAAGGGCAAGCATAGTTGATTGAGGACCCTGCGGGGTCCTTTTTTTGGTTGCCGTGGGGATTGCGCAGGGGATGGGTGAGCGCGGTGGACGTGCGCGGTAGGTTGCCGTATCGTCTAGGCAATCACGCAACCCTTACCCTCTAAAGGAGCTTGCATGGCTACTGTCTCCAACACGCTGCCGCTTATAAGTAGGCGGGGCCTGATCGGCGCGACCTGCCTTCTCACCTCCGCCCTCGTGGCGGGCTGCACACAGGATGGCGCACCCGCAGGTGATGGCGAGAGCCTCGAGGGCACCCTTGCCATCGGCATCTTGCGCCCGGTCTCTCTCGACCCGTTTGCGCTTGTGGGAACGTCTGCCGAACAGGTCGCTTCCCTGATCTTCGAACCGCTCGTGCGCGTCGATTACGCTGCCGGCGAGCTGGTGGGCGCGGCGGCAGAGCGATTCGACATCGCAGAGGATGCGCGCACCTTCACGTTCCATCTTCGCGAGCGCGTGTTCCACGACGGTAGCGCGGTGACGGCGCGCGATTTCAAGCGCGCATGGGAGCGTCTCGTGAATCCCGCAAGCGCGGCTACCGCCGAGCTCGGTGCATCGCCCAACGCCTATCGTCTTGCACTCGTCGAGGGCTACGATGCGCTTGCCGCAGGAGACGCGAGCGCGCTTTCTGGCGTCAGCTGCCCCGATGAGCGCACGCTCGAGATCCATCTAGTCGAGTCCTATGCGGACTTTGCGTCCGTGCTCGCCCATCCTTCGCTGGCCGCGGTGCCGGCGTCCGCCGAGGAGGACGTCGCCGCATTCGGGTCGAGTCCCATCGGCGCCGGCCCGTTTCGCATGGAGGGGTCGTGGGGCAAGAACTCCACGGCGGTAAGGCTTACGCGCTTTGACGGCTACACCGGCGATGCCCCCGTGCTCGCGGGTGCGCGCTTCCAGGTGTTCTCAGACACCGTGAGCGCCTATCAGGAGTTTCTCACCGGTTCGCTCGATATGGCGGCGTGCCCGGTCGATGAGCTTGAGGGCGCCATCGCCCGTTACGGCCGCGCGGCGGACGGTCTCACGGTGGGCCCCGGCGCCCATCTTGTGCAGGCGCCCGACCTTGCGACGAGCTATCTTGCGCTCAACGTGGCCGCGGCGCCCTTCGATAACGCCGATGTGCGCCGTGCGCTCTCGCTTGCTGTCGACCGGCAGGGCCTTGTGGGGCGCGTGTACCGCGATACGCATCTTGCGGCGGACGGTATCGTGCCGCCGTTTGTCTTTGGTTATCGAGACGCTGCATGGCCCTATACCGTGTACGACCCCGTCCGCGCCCGCGAGTTGCTCGACGCTGCGTATCCTGCGAACGACGAGGGCGTGCGCGGCGAGCCCCTCGGCCTTATCTACACGGGTGGGGGAGGCAACGAGAACGCCATCGAGCAGATTATGGAGGACCTCGCTGCCGTGGGTATCGAGTGCGAGCCCGAGGAGCTTGAGGAACAGGTCTTTTATGAGCGCGTGCGCTCTGGGGACTATCAGATCGCGCGCTTGGACGCGGTGACGGACCGACCGGTTGCAGAAAGCGTGCTCTTCCCCCTGTTCCATTCCCGCAGCCGCGGCGGCTCGAACGTGAGCGGTTTTGCGAGCGAGGAGGTCGACAGCCTGATCGATCAGGCGCGCGCCGCTCGCGACGATGCATCGCGCGAGGCGCTGCTCGCTGAGGCCGATACGCTCATAGGGGAGGAGACGCCCATCATCCCGCTCACCTATCCCATGCATGCCTTCGCCTGCACGGCCAAGGCAAACGGCCTTGTCATCGATCCTGCGGGCGTTCCCCGCTTGGCCGAGATTCCCCCTGAGGAGTAGGCGCGCGGCAGAGGCGCCGCCGCAAAGGCCGCGCGGTGCCCGCGCGCCCGCGCAAACTTTTTCAAAATTCCCCCTTGCGCTCACCCGGGGGTATGGGTATTATTCTTCTTGCTGCTTTTGTCGGAGTGGCGGAATTGGCAGACGCGCTAGCTTGAGGTGCTAGTGACCACATCTCGGTCATGCGGGTTCAAGTCCCGCCTCCGACACCATCGAATACACGAGCCTCTTCGGAGGCTTTTTTCTTACCGATTGGTTCTGTGCACGGTGGCGCTCGTTCGGGGTATACCGAGGACATCTGTCTTTGCGCGCAGGGGAGGGGTAGCATGGCGAGCGACGCGCACGAGGATCTGCCCAAGATCTCGCAGCTGGTCGAGCTGACAAGCGATGCGGTTGCCGTATGCGGCCTCGACGGCTCCATCGGCCATGTGAACCAGCGTTTCTGCGAGCTCTCCGGCAAGAACCGCCGGACTCTTGTGGGGTATGACATCAAGGACCTTTTGTTCTCCGACGCGTTCGAGCGCGCGCAAGACCATCACCTGCCCTTTCCGCTCAAAGGCGAGCCAACCACGCTCAGACTCAAGCTCAACGACGGGTCCTTCATTCCCGTCGAGGTCCGGGCAACTGCGCCCTCGGCGCGCTCCGGCGACATCCGCCGCAAGATCGCCCGCCGTCTCGCGCCGCGCGAGCGCGTGCTCGTGGTGGTGCGCAGTCTCGCCGAGCAGTATGCGCGCGACCGCCAGATGCGCCGCGTCCTCTCGGAGCTCCAGACGGCCAACAAGCGCCTTTCGGGCACCCTTTCGGTCATCATGGCCACCGTGGGCGCCGAGAATCTCTCAGGGCTTCTCGATTCGGTTTTGAACAAGCTTGTCGACGCGCTCGACGCGGACGGCTCGACCATGTACTTCGCCGAGAACGGCGGCTTCAAGCTCCGCGGCATCTCGCGAAGCCTCACGCGTTCCTTCGTGCCCGAGTTCATCCCCTTCGGTGCGGGAATTCCCACCTACGTGCTGCGCGAGGCCCGAGCATGCCGCATCTCGGTCGTGCCGGCGGAGGAGGGGATGGCATCGAGTGGTGTCTTTTACGACATAGACCACCGCGAGACGCGCCCTCTGCGCGTGCAGGACGTGCCGCCCTTCAAGACGCTCATCGCCGTGCCGGTCTTCTTTGGTCGCCAGATTATGGGCATTATGGAGCTCGGCTGGGGCCGCCCGTGCCGCCCGCGCGACTACGACGTCAACGTGCTCGAGGTGATTTGCGACTACCTCTCCATCGAGCTCGTGAGCCTTATCACGAGTATGCGCTCGCGCCGCTCGGCCGAGCTCACGCGCTCGCTCAACAACGTTCGCGACACCGTCTTTACCCTCGAGGGCGACCGCACGAGCGCGTGGGCCGAGATCTCGGCCGAAGTGCGGCGCGTCCTCGACTGCCATATCTGCCCGGTTATCTTTGATGCGGAGCGCGGGTGCTACGTGCTCGATTACGAGGGCGGCAGCCAGGTGGCGCTCCCCGGTGGCCCCGAGTGGCTCGGCGGCGGGAGCACCGCGCCGGCGGCCAAGGTGAGCCCTGTGGTGAGCGACTACTTTGCCGCGGGCGCCCCGGAGGAGGACGGGCTCGAGTTCGCGCGCGTCACGCGTATCGACCGCCTCTCCCATGCGGGGGAGTGGCTGCTGGCGCACGGTTTGCCCAACCAGGGCGTCTTCATCGAGTTCGCGCCGGACGGCACCGCTTCAGACGAGGGCGAGGAGCCGGATCCCGGCACTCTCGCGCTCGCAGCACCCGGGTCCCCCTCTGCCATGACGCCGCTCGTCCTGCTTTTGCGCGACGGGACCCAAGAACCCATCGACGATGTGGAATACGACTATCTCGTCCGCCTCACCCACGAGTTCGAGCTCCTCTTCCGCCGCGAGGAACAGAAGAGCGAGGACCGCCATATCGCGCAGGCCCTCCAGAGCGGCATGCAGAGCTCGCTCGGTGTCGTGCCGGGCATCACCACAGACGCGCTTTACTCCTCCGCCACGCGCCAGGCGCTCGTGGGTGGAGACTTCTACACGCTTATCCGCCTGCCCGACGACCGTGCCGTCATGATTCTGGGCGATGTATCGGGCAAGGGCGTCGAGGCGGCCTCCATGTCGGCCCTGGTCAAGACCGCGCTCACGGCCTACGCGTGGGAGGGGGCGAGCCCGGTGCACATGGTGCGCTCGCTCAACAGCATGCTCATGAGCTTCTCGCGCGTGGAGACCTTTGCCACGATGTTTGTTGCCAAGATCGACCTGCGCTACCGCAGTGCCCTCTACTGCTCTGCGGGACATCCCCCTTCGATGCTCGTGCGCAGCCATACCCTGGGTGCCGGCGGAGAGACCCGTGCCCAGGCGACCGAGGTCGAGCTCCTGAGCACGCAGTCGGGCGTGGTGGGGGCCTTTGAGGGCATGGCTTTTCGCAGCGGGTCGTTCCGTTTCGATACGGGCGACGTGCTCTTCATGTACACCGATGGCGCCATCGAGGCGCGCAACGCCGCGGGCGAGTTCTTTGGCGAGCAACGTCTGCGCGACGTGGTGATCTCCTCGGCGGGGCAGGGGGTCGACGGCCTGTGCCAGCGCGTCCTTGGCGAGCTCGACGCCTTTACCGACTCCGCGCTCGAGGACGATATCGCGATGGTTGCCCTGCGCTTTGACTGACGCCTCGCCGCCTGCGCCGCGCGACACCTCCGTTTGGCGGTACGGGTGATTAAGCGGCGCTCGTGGCGGGAACCATGAGCGTATGCGTGAATGGATGGACATAGCCGTTTTGGCACCCGTGAGCGATATCGATATCGCAACGGTGCCCGGTCTTCGCAGCGAGGTGGATTCCCTTATCGCCGCGGGGACGAGGCGCATCCTGCTCAATTGCGAAAACGTAACCTTCATCGATTCAACCGGGCTTGCATTTCTGCTCTCCCGTGCGCGGCGGCTCATGCAGGAGGGCGGCATGCTCTCGCTCGTGAACGTCTCCGCCGAGGTGTCGCGCTTTCTCCAGATCGCCCGCCTCATCAGCGTGCTGCACGTGACGGCGCGCGACCGCCCACCCGTGCCCGTGCTCTCTCCGGGGACGCTCCCAGTGTGGAGCCGCAGCATCTCGGTCGCGGAGGGTATCGAGCACCTCGGCCTGTACCGGCACCGCGTGGTGGAGCTGTTGGAGACGCTGCCGCTGGGGCGCGACGCGGTGTACGACACGGCGCTCGCGGCGGGGGAGGCGCTCGGCAACGCGTACGACCATGCGGGCGCTGCCGGCTGTGTGCTCAACGTGCGCGCCTACGAGGACCGGGTCGTCATCGAGGTATGCGATTGCGGCGGCGGTTTTGAGATCGCACCCGACGAGGACGTTGCCGAGTCCGAGGAGCGCGGCCGCGGTATCAAGCTCATGAGGATGCTCGTCGATAGCGCCGAGGTCAGACGCCGTACGGACGTGCAAGGCACCATGGTCCGCCTCATCAAGCTGTTCGCACCCGCCGCCTAACCGGCGACGCGTGCCGTCCCGATGAGGCTCAAGTCGATTATGAGCGTAATCATGGGCACTCCCCGACGACACGTCAGTCTAGCGAAGCGATTATCTGGGCAAATCGTGCATATTTTGCATTCGTGTGCGGTATGAAACCCGGCACACCTCAGTTTTACGCTCATAAACGACTTGAGCTTGGGATGTTGTGGCTCGGTGGCCGGGGCGGTAACGAAAAGGGCACCGTTGCCGGTGCCCTTACGATGCGATGGAGGCGACGCCCAGATTCGAACTGGGGGTAAAGGCTTTGCAGGCCTCTGCCTTACCACTTGGCCACGTCGCCGATGAAAAAGGCCGAATGTATTCATCCGGCCCTTTACATGCGATGGAGCGGACAACGGGGCTCGAACCCGCGACCCCAACCTTGGCAAGGTTGTGCTCTACCAACTGAGCCATGTCCGCTTGCAAGGAGATACTATACGGGACTCTCCAAAGGAATGCAAGCATTGTTTTGAAAAAATTTGCTGGGGTAGAATGAACCCTATGTTGACACAGTGTCTGCGCAGGTAGGGCGCGCAGCTAAACGATAAGGACTCACGTGCTCACCATCTCGCTCTTCATCATACTGGCCTTCCTTCTGGCTCGTTTTGTGATCGGGAGCGTTCAGCGCTATCTCGAGGGCAGGGCGCGGGGCCGTGCGTTCAGGCGCATGCTCACCCAAGGCAGGCTCGAGGCGGGGGTCTACGCCGACGCCCTCTGGTCCGCCACGACTTCCGGGGCGCGCAAGGTGCGCTCCCGCATCTCCAACGAGCAGCGCAACGCGATTCTGCAGGCGCGCCTGGAGATGCGCGAGGACTTTCTCGACGACACGGTGCCGGGGCTCTACCAATACATCATCATCTTTCTTGTCTCGTCGGTCCTGGGCCTTGTGATCGAGACGATCTACACCTTTGTGGTCTTTGGCATCTGGGAGAGCCGTGTGGGGCTCGTATGGGGCCCGTTCTCGCCGCTCTACGGTGCCGGGGCGGTCCTGCTCACCATGGTGCTCTGGCGCCTGCGCAAAGAGCCGGTCTGGAAGGTGTTCCTCATCTCAGCGGTGCTGGGGAGCGCGCTCGAGCAGGTGTCCGGTTGGAGCATGGAGTACTTTGCCCACTTACAGTCGTGGACCTACCTGGGGCTGCCGGACCATATCACCCAATGGGTCGCGTGGCGCTTTGTGGTTATGTGGGGCATCTTGGGCGTGGTGTGGTGCCGCGTCATCATGCCCGAGATGATTTACCGCATCGGGGAGCCCACGTCACGTCGCCAGGTTATCTTAGTGACACTTCTGGCGGCGTTTATCGCCCTTGATGTGACGATGACGGTCGCCTGCTTCTGGCGCGCCGGCCAGCGCTTTGAGGGGGTGCCGCCGCGCAACGGCTTTGAGATGTACGTCGACACGCATTTTGACGACCGCTTTATGGCGGAGACGTTTGAGAACATGAGGATTGGCGAGGATATCCCGCCGGCTGCGAAGTAGCGCGCGGAGAGGGCTGCGGAACGGCTCCGATAAGCGCTCGCGGTTTGGGCATCGGCGGCGGTTTCAAACTTTTTCAAACTTTTGCTTTACAGGGCGCGCGGGCTTCGGTATATTATCCCTTGCGCTTGCGAGCGCACCCTGAACGGGCGTTTAGCTCAGGGGGAGAGCGCTTCCCTGACACGGAAGAGGTCACAAGTTCAAATCTTGTAACGCCCACCACGAATGATAAGGCCAGAGCTTCGTCTCTGGCCTTTTTTCGTACCGAGCATACTGCTCAAGACGGTGCGGTGATTCCCCGGCTCCGTCTAGCGCTCTATAGCAATTTGGCAGCAGCCTGTCGCGGCTTTTGCGATTTTGATGACTGCTCAGCGTCAGATTCCAGACAGAGCAGGGCACGCTTGCGGTCGAGGCCGCCGGCGTACCCGGTGATCGACCCGTCGGCCCCGAGCACGCGATGGCACGGCACGATGACCGATACGGGGTTGCGTCCCACCGCGCCGCCGACGGCGCGGGCGGATACGCGGACCGCAGACAGGTCCTCGCCGCGCGATGCGGCCTCAGCGCGCTTTGCGGAGGCGAGCTCGCTGGCGATGGCACCATACGTCGTGGTCTCGCCGTAGGGAATCTCTATGAGCCTCGCCCACACCGCGCGCTGGAACGCGGACCCCATGAGGTGCAGCGGCGGCAGGGCGCCGGGGTCGCGCCCGGAGAAATAGGCGTCAAGCCACGTTTTGGCTGCATCGAGAGCCAGACGGGCGGAAGAGACATCCCTGGGGGAGAGCTGGGTTTGCGATGGGCCTTCAGCGTGCGCGCTCATATCGAAGGCGATGCCCGCTGTTCCGACCGACCCGTAGTGCTTCTGATGCTCGAGCCATGCGCCGATGAGCCCTTCGGCGTCGGCCGCGAGCGTTAACTCGCCGAGGGGCGAGAGATAGTTTTCCATCAACGACGGTATCAAGCGTTTCATGCGGTTTTCTCCCCGGTCCTGTTATTGTTCGCCTTTCTCTTGGGCGCCCAGTCGCGCATATCGGGAATCGCCCCGCCGGCGATGGCCCACAGGTACAGGCTCGCCGTGCTGCCGTAGGGGCTGTAGCGCCGCCGGTACTTGGCGAACAGCTCGGGCGTGATGCGGCGATGGTGGTAGAGCATGCGCATGCCGCGCTGGATCGCCAGGTCGTCCCACGAGAGCACGTTCGGTCGCTCGAGGCAGAACAGCAGAATCATCTCGGCGGTCCACCGCCCGATACCCGGGAGCTCGTCGAGGGCGCGGATGGCCTCCTCATCCGGCATTCGCGCGACAGCCGCGAGGTCGAACGCGCCCGTCTTGATGCGCCGCGCGAGCTCCATGAGATAGCCCGCCTTGCGAAACGTCATGCCGAGCGCCTGTAGCTCGTCTTCACCCGCGGCGAGCACCGTCTCGGGCGTGACCTCGCCCAGGCGTTCGCACATGCGCCTCCAGATGGTCGCCTGCGCCTTGGTGGAGATCTGCTGGCCGATGATGTGGTGCATGACCGAGGAGAACAGGTCAGGGTCGACTTCGCGCTCGACAGGTCCTATCTGCTCGATGGCATTGCCGAGCCGAGGGTCGCGCGAGGCGAGCCATGATGTCTCAACCTCTCCGTAGCGAAACACCGCCATGGTGATTCTCCTTCATCACATTCGGTTCTCTATCGCATATGATATCCGCGTCCGGAGGAGAGAGGACATCCTTCTTTGGGGAAATGCCGACATGAGTGATTCCGCAGTTGGTTGTTGCGGGTAACGAGAAAGCGCGCCTCTTCTATGAACAGCGAGGGCCCCTACCTTCGGTGCTAGAGATGAAGAGAGTTCAGCCTGCAGTGCGCTGACGCATTTTGAGGAGCAAACAAGAGCTTACGCGCCTCGTGCGCAGCGGTGTGGTCAAATCACCCTGTGAAGGGGCATCTGGAGGCCGCCGCGAACGTATAACGATGAGAATCGGACGGCAGCCGGCGGAAAAGAATAGCTTTTGGCACGATGCTCTGCCCAGCGGAGCGCCCATCACTACCTCAATCGCCGCCTGCGATATCCCGTGTTTGCCCTCTCGCGGGGTGATTTGACCACATCGGCAATCGCGAACAGCGAGAAAGGCTGCGATGTGAGGGTAGTTGCCTTATCAACCCCACGGCATTTTGAAAAATAAGAGGCTAGACGGCAGATGCTGGCAGACGCGCCCATGCTCCTTTGATCTGGTGGCAAGGAATAGAAAACTTCAGAGTAGTCGTTGACGCTATATACTATGTAACGTATAGTGTGCATAGCATAGTATACGACGAAAGGAGGTGTGCGGATGGAGGCCCAGATGAAACGCGGCTTCCTGGAGGCCTGCGTGCTTGCAGCCGTTTCGGGCGAGGAATCCTATGGTTACCAGATCGTAAAAGACGTGCCGGCGAGCATGGGGCTCACGGAGTCGACGCTCTACCCGCTGCTCAAGCGGCTCGAGAAGGCGGGGTGCATAACGGCGCGCTCCGCCGAGCACAACGGTCGGCTGCGCCGGTACTACCGCATCACGAACGCCGGGCGTGAACGCATCGAGGAGTTCCTGGCCGAGTGGCCGTCCGTACGGGAGATCTACGCATACGTTGAGGAGGCGCACCATGACGCGCGATGAGTTCCTGGGCCGGCTGGGCGAGCTGCTCGCCTGCCTGCCGGCCGAGCAGGTCGAGGAGACCAAGCAGTTCTACGCGGAGGCCATCGCCGACCGCATGGAGGACGGGATGAGCGAGGAGGAGGCGGTGGCCGCGATGGGCGCGCCCGGCGAGGTCGCCGAGGCCACGCTCGACAACCTGCCCGCCGTGCCGCGCGCAATTGCGAGGACGAGGCGCAGGAGCACCGTCCTTCTGTGGGTGCTCACCATTGTGGGGTCACCCGTTTGGGTGCCGCTGCTGATAGCCTTCGTCATCGCGGCATTGAGTATCTACTTCTGTATCTGGGTGCTGGCATTCTGCGTGTGGGTCATCGCGGCGGCGTTCGGTGCCGTAGGGGCAGCAGCTCTTGCGCTCGTGGTGGCAGGCATGGCCATCGGCCACGTGCCCTACATGATTGCGATGCTGGGCTGCGGGCTCGCCTTCGTCGGGGCGGCGCTCCTCGTGGGCGCGGGCGCCTGGGCGGCGTCCAAGCAGATTGCGCGCCTCTCGGCGCTGTGGGCGAGAAAGGCCGTCTCGCCCTTCTGGAAAGGTAAGGGCGGAAGAGGCGATGGGGCCGCGCCCGTGCCGGCGCACCTCGCAGCATAGGAAGGAGCGAGTACCATGACTAGTGCCAAGAAGATCTACCTCGCGGTGGCGGGAGGACTCGTTGCGGCGGGCATAGTCCTTGCGGGCATCGGGTTTGCCGTCTCCGGCTTTGATTCGACTGTGTTCACGACCCAGATAGACACACGTGACGACACTGTCATTCTCGGCGGCGTTGAAGTGGATGACCCGGCTGGGCTTCCCCTCATCGGGCAGCTGGCTAAGCTTGGCGAGATTGACACCACCGGTGTCGTTGCGTCCGATGCGGCAGAAGCGTTTGTTGCTCCTGAGGCTCCCGAGGCCCCTGCCGCGCCTGAGGAGCCGGAGGCCCCCGCTGCAGCCCCTGAGGCTCCTGTCGTGCTCTAACTGTTTGCTTTGCATACGATGTGGGTGAGATGAGCTGCTTTCTTAGTCGGAGAGCTTGGAATCTTGTTGCCTTTGTGGGAGAAGCGGCGAGCGGAACTCAGACGATTGCTGGGAGCGCTGGTATAGCGCTTCCAGTCTGATCAACCTCGTCGCCACCAAACGCTGCAATGGACAGGTTATTTCCTCGCTTTGTGATTTCCGTCAATTGTGCCGTACTTCTCGGCAAGCTGCTTGAGCTCACTTACGGCTTCTTCGCTCTTTTCGCCCATGTTGGGTACGTCGAAGGGGCATTCAGGCAGATCCGTGTACCAGATTTGTCTTCCCCCAAGAGAGTTTATCTTCCAGTACTGCCAGTGTGGGACGTCCATCCGTCCCCCCCCCCCAGAATAGGTTGAGCAGACACATCGCGTGAGGCAACGTCGGGCTAGGTCCTCATCCTGCCTCTTTGCCTTGCGTTCGAGAAGCCAGTGCGCTGATGTTATTCTAATTTTACCTCATGCAGAGTAGGTTAGCAGCAGCGGGCTATTTGTAGGAAATGCCTGCGGCGAATCGTAGCTTGGTGGCGGTGGCGTGAGAAGGTAGTGTTTGCTTCCGTTGGGTAGATGGAGGTGCTGAAGATGTTGAAATCACAGACTATCACTGAGACGGGGGACGGCGACGTCCTCATTTCTCCCGTTACACCTGGTGAGCTGTTACGTGATGAGTTTCTTGAGCCAATGGGTATTACACAATATCGTCTTGCGAAAGAGACGGGTATCCCCGCACAGCGCATTGGCCAAATCGTGCTTGGCCGTCGTGCAATTTCTGCCGATACCGATTTGAGGCTCTGCCGCTTCTTTGGTCTGTCGGATGGATATTGGCTGCGCGCTCAGGTGGCGTACGACATCGAGGTCGCACGGCGCAAGCTTGAGCCGGAGCTTAAGAAGATCAAGCCTCTTTCTAAGGTTGCTGCCGCACTGTAGCGCCCTTTGTCTCCTCACGGTTCGCATGGTATTTGGGCGGGTACCATCTCAGTAAAGGCGGACAGGGTGGGAGGTGTCCGGAATGAGGATGTGGCTAGAGCGCGCCGGCAAAGCGGTGTCGATCGCAGCCGTCGTCTATCTTCTGATTTGGTTGGCGTGCATCCTGTGGTTCTGGATGAGCATCCCGTTTTCCGGCGGCGGAATCTTTGCGTACACCCTCGTTGGGTATTATCTGACGCTGCCCGGTGCGGTAGCAATCGTTTGCGCCCTGACTGGATGGCGCGCAGAGCTTGGGCGCGTTCGTTGGTTCGCACCGCTTGTTGGTGCGCTGCTGTATGTTGCGGCGCTGCTACTGACGTTTAGCCTGTCAACGGCGTTGGATATCGCAAACATCGCTCCCGTTGACCTTGCGGCGTTTCTGGCGGGGCTTGCGCCCGGCGCCATCGGCTTCGTGTGCGGATGGCTGCTGAGGAGATTTAGGGACAGCCGCCGTTAGCTTGTGATGGTGAAGCGGCTTCGTTTGTCTAGCGATCACGTGACAGCCCCGTTGGCGGCGCCGTGATTTCTGGGGGCGTCGTTATTCCTCGTCTGGTTCGTAGTCCAGAATATCTCCTGGCTTACAGTTGAGTTCGCGGCACAGGGCATCGAGTGTCGAGAAGCGAACGGCAACGACTCTGCCAGTCTTGATGCGCGAGAGGTTCGTCTCCGAAAGGCCTATGCGTTCTGCCAAGTCTTTCGAGCGTATTTTGCGGTCCGCGAGAACCCGGTCGAGGCGAAGGACGATCATGGGCTCCTCAAATCGTTCCATCATCTTGCTGCTGCAGGATGCACCCGTATTCGAATACCTTAGAGGTAGCGAGGATGAGGCAGCCGCATGCGGTCGCGGGGATGTTCACCATAGTGCCAATATAGGCTCCGTCTAAGAGATGGGCAATGAGGAAGCCGAATGGCGCCGAGGCAATACCGGCTCCCAGTACGAGAACCGATATAAGTTTGAGGTCGCGCGTGTTCTCTGCGCGAAATGGATCGCCCGTACGGCTAACCCTTCCAAGTAGATTCTGTCCGATAAACATCGCAACTGCCGTCATACCGGCGAATAGGATGCCCTCCGCTACACCACCGATGCCCTTTGTAAGTTCAACAGTCACTCCCGGTGTCGGGTATAGGGCCATGTAGAGGGTGATGGCAATAGGGGCGAGGAGAAGGACAAACATGAGCAACAAGACGATACGCGCTAGGGTGCAGGTGAACTTAATGTTCTGGCGTGCCGGCTTTCGTTCGTTAGTGAGCGACATGTTGGTTACCTCCACTGCCTTTGGATTCCACAGCATGAATTGTAAACCCGATAATTGTCGATAATCGATAAATAATCATCGTTAATCGGCAGTTGGTCGAGATGGCGGGATGAGTGGCGGTACCGTAGAGAGAGTGTCTTATATGCGGGGCTAGCACCCCGTTACGTCGGTCTTGCCGATCATGATATTCAAGATTTCGACGTCAGTGGGTTTCATCCCCACGCGCCCCACGTAGCCCATGCTTGCGATCGTCTCCTCGAGCGAGCCGCGTACCAGGCCCTCACCGGCATGGAAGCCGTGCCCGCCGCGCGCCATCTCGAGCCCCACGAGCGCGGCGTCCACCGCGGTTGCGATTTTGGCTGCGCAGCTTGACTTGGCGCCGTCGCAGACGATGCCGCCTACGTTGCCGAGCGTGTTGACGATGGTCCCCGCCACCTCCTCGTAGGTGCCCCCGCCCATCCAGCAGATGGCGGCGCCGGCGCTCGCGGCGGCGCATACCACGCCGCAAAAGGCCGAGAGGCTGCCGATGTAGCTCTTAAGGTGAACGGCGGTGAGGTCGGAGACGGCGAGCGCGCGCAGCAAGCGCTCATGGCCGACGCCGAGCGCCTCGGCATATTCCAGCACGGGCAGGGCGCAGGTGATGCCCTGGTTGCCGCTTCCGCAGTTGATTACGACCGGCTTGGAGCAGCCGTTCATGCGCGCGTCGGACCCGGCGGCGGCACGCGCCCGGGCGCGTACGGCATGACTCTCGCCAAACCGCGCAAGGAGCGTCCGGCCCACCTCGGCGCCCCAGGGGTGCTCGAGTCCCTCGCGCGAGATAGCGTCATTCAGCTCAAGCTGGCGCTCGAGCGCGGCGCGCGCCTCGCCGAGGTCGGCCCGCTCGGCAAAGGCGAGGATGCCCTCGATGGTGAGCAGGTCGTGTGTAGCTTGCGCGTCCGCGTCGGCGTCATCTGAGGGGGTGGAGCCGGCGCAATGCACGGTTTTGCCGTCAAGCTCGACGAGCGCGACATCGGTATGGTGCTCGGCGATGACGACGCGTGCCGTGTGGCCGTCGCCGGTGGCCGTCACGTCAATATAGAGGTTGGGTACGTCCTCCACGAGCTCGACGGTGCAATACGCCGGGTCGGCGAGAAGCTCGCGCGTGCGCGCGATGTCCTGCTCGGTCACACTCTCGAGCACCTCAAGGGCGCTCTCGGCGTTGCCGCCCACGGCGCCCAGCGTCGCCGCGGCCTCGATACCGTGCATGCCGTCTGAGTTGGGCACGGTTACGCTCTTCACGTTTTTGATGATGTTGCCGGAGCAGCCGGCGCGCAGGTGCTCCGGCTCGCATCCAAGCGTCTTGCGCGCGAGGGCGGCGGCGTAGGCGACGGCGATGGGCTCGGTACAGCCGAGGGCGCAAACGAGCTCTCGCATAAGGATGGCGCGGTATGCTCGGTAGATGTTCTCGGTCTGCTCGTCCATGGGTCCTCCTCGGTGTGCTGCCGCCGGCATCTTGGCCTGGTCCGCGAAAGAGTATCCCATATCGTTGTCGTTTGGAGTAAAGGGGTAAGGGCGCAAGGGCTCGGGGGCAATGGCCCGGAGCGCTGTTAACAAGGGGATCAGGCGTTTCATGAGCCGGCGGCGGCGCGTCGCGACTCGACCTTTTATCAACTTGTTCTGACAAGTTTGCGAATTGCTTGAATATACGTACTGATAGGTTCACTATGCTGCGACGGGGCGGAAGTAACCGACCCGCTCTGTTATAGACAAGTCGATAATGCCGAGGGGACGGTATGCAATCGCTTCAGCTGCGCTACGGCGCCCTGCAGTTCTTCTACTACATAGCTACCTGCGCCGCGTGCGCGTTCGTGACAGTGGTGTTGCAGTATCGAGGGCTCGACAACACGCAGGTCGGCATCGTGACGGCGTCGGCGTGCGTCCTCTCCGTCCTCGTTGGCCCTATGCTCTCGCGCGTGGCGGCGCGCTTCTCGTTCGCCCAGGTCGCCCGGCTCTTTGATGTCGAGTTCATCGCGCTGGAGGTGCTCTTTGCGGCGATTATCGTGGCGCCGCTTCCCATCCCTGCGGTTATGGCCGCCTACATTCTGCTTTACGGTGCAATCATGATCTCCGCGCCCCTTACCTCGCAGATCGCGATCGACTACCTGCGCGCCGGCAAGCCCATCAACTTTGGCCTCGCACGCGGCATGGGGTCGGTGAGCTATGCGATATGTGCCGCTCTGGCGGGGCAAGGGGTAAACGTGCTGGGCCCTGCGGTGCTCCTTCCGGTGTTCGTCATCTCCTCTGCGGCATTTCTCGTATCCATACATGCCCTGCCGCCCATCGCGCCCCGCGAGTCGGAAAGCGCTCGGTCAGACACGCCTTCCGCGCCGGCCCGCGGTAGGGGAGTGGCCGCCTTTGTTGCGCGCTACCGGCTCCTCATGCTCATCCTTGTGGGCTTTGGCTTCGCGTATTCGGCGAGCTCGTGCCTGTCAACCTACCTCATCAACATCGTTACCTCGCTCGGTGGCGACGTATCGCTCTATGGTATCGGCATCTTTTTGAACGCCATGAGCGAGCTGCCGTTTATGGCGCTCGTCCCGCGTCTGCGCCGGCGCTTTGGTACGAGCGCGCTGCTTATGGTTGCGGCTGTGGCCTACCTTGCGCGGAACCTTTTGATTTCATTCGCGCTATCGTTGCCGGTGGTGTTTTTGGGCCTTGCCTTCCAGGGCCTCAGCTTCGGTACGCTCACCTCGCTTCTCACCAATTACGTGGGCGAGGTTTGCGAGGAGGCCGACGGCATGCTCGGTCAGACCCTCATCGCGATCATGACCTCGGGCTTTGGATCCATGGCGGGCAACTACCTGGGCGGAAGGCTGCAGGACACGCTCGGTCTCGACGCCATGTTTGCCTATGCCGCGACGTGCACGGTGATAGGCGCCGCGCTCCTCGTGGCGGGCGGCGTGCTCGAGCGGCGGCGTGCATCGGTGGCTGTAGCACGCCGCGCGGCCTAGACGGCGCCCTGGAGCGGACTCGCGTTAGGCGATGCCCTTGGCCGCGAGGATGGCGTCGATGAGGACGGCGACGCCGCGGTCGTTGTTGCTCGGCAGCTCAAAATCGGCGTGCGCGCGCATGTCGGGCGTGGCGTTGGCAACGATGAAGCTGTGGCCCGCGGCATCGAGCATCTCGGTGTCGTTGTAGGTGTCGCCCACCGAGGCGGCGTCGGCAAGGTCGACGCCCAGAAGCTCGCAGAGGTGCGCGAGCCCCGCGCCCTTGTTGACGCCCGGGTTCATGAAGTCGATCCACTCCACACCCGCGCACGCCACGCAGAGGCGCTCGCCAAAAGCGGGTGCGAACACCTCGTCAAAGAGGCGCTTGCTCTCGTTGGTGGGGACGTAGATGGTGAACTTGTTGGCCTCGACATCGACCGCGCCAAGATCGTCGACGTAGATGATGTCGTGGTAGTAGACCGACAGCGCGTCGTGGTGGGGCTTGCCAAAGGTGGGGACGAAGGCGCGGTTAAAGGCGCAGAGCACAGGCACGCCCGCCTTGTGATCGATGGTCGCGCGCGCAAGTTCGTGGTAGAGGTCGGGCTCGATGAGGCTCTTGTAGATGAGCTCGCCGCGGTAG
>CASELS010000019.1 GCA_949288855.1 uncultured Collinsella sp.
CGCGCCGCCATATCGGCGTAGCGCTCCGTTGCCTCGGTGTTGCGACGCTCCACCGAAGGCGCCGAGTTGAGCAGGGTCGCTGCCGCGACGCTCTCGATATGGCGCATGGCGAGCGCCTGGTTGCCGTAACGGGCGAAGATGACCTCGCCCTGCTCGGTCACCTTGAAGAAGCAGTTGACCGAACCCGCGGGCTGCGCGAGCACCGCCTTGTTGGCGGGGCCGCCGCCACGGCCCACGGCACCGCCGCGGCCGTGCATGAGCACAAGATCGATGTCGTGTGCCTCGGCCCACGCAGCGAGGCGCTGCTGTGCGGAGTGCAGGGCGAGCGTCGCTGTGGTAGGGCCAGCGTCCTTTGAGGAGTCGGAGTAGCCGAGCATGACCTCGAGCTTGCGGCCGGTCTTCTCCAGGCGCTTCTGAACGGGCGGCAGAGCAATCATCTCGTCCAGCACGTCGATGCAGCCCTCGAGGTCCTCCAGCTGCTCGAAGAGCGGGATCACGTCGAGCTCGGGCACGTCCTCGGCATGCGCGAACGCGAGGTTGGCGAGCTCGTACACATCGGCCACGTTCTGCGCGCACTTGGTGAACGAAATGATGTAGCGGCGCGCCATCTTCTGGCCATAGCGGCGCTGGATCGAACCGATAGCGCGGAACGTGTCGAGCACCTCGCGCGTCATGGGGTCGAGCTGGCCGTGCTCGCCGTGCAGGCCGTGCTCGCGGATATCGGCAAGCGCACGGGTGTGCACGACGGAGTGCTGACGGAACTCCATCTCCACCATGTGGAAACCAAAGCTCTCCACCTGCCAGATGAGCGTCTGCACGGGGCCGTACGCGGCGCGCGTGGCGCCGGAGGCAACGAGCGAGCGCTGCACCACGCGCAGGTCGGCGAGGAAATCCTCGGCCGAGCGATACATGGTGTCGGCGTTGCGGCGCACCGTCGCGTCGAGGCGCGACGCCATGACGAGCATCACGGCGCGGTGCGGCTCGGACTCCGAGATCTCGCGCGCGCGGCTCGTGAGCACCTCGCTCATCTCTACCTGGTGATTCCAGAGGTTGAGCAGCTCCTCGGAGGGCTTGGTGTAGGCCGCCTCGAGCGTGAGGTTGCGTCCCACGCGGCGGCACTTGTCGGCGAGCTTCTTGACCATATGGGTCGAGAACTTGGCAGCCACCTCGCGCGAGACCTTCGCGGTGACGTTGGGGTTGCCGTCGCGGTCCGAGCCGATCCAGCTGCCAGGATGGAAGAACGCCGGGCACACGGGTTCCACGCTGCCGGCGAGGTCGCCCATGACCCAGTCGTCAAAACGACGGTAAACGAGCGGCACAATGTCAAAAAGCGTGTGGTCGAAGATGTCGATGATGGTGTCGGCTTCCTCAACGGGCGTGGGTTTCTTCTGCGCCGTGGGGCTCGTGCGCACCAGCGCGTCGATCTCCTGCAGCATGTGACGCTCGTTCTCGATAAGTGCCGAGCCGCCCAGACGCGGATGCTCGTCAAGAAGCTCCGCGATGCGGCGGATCTTGCCCTCGACGGCCTTGCGGCGCGCCTCGGTGGGATGCGCGGTGAACACGGGGTGGAACTCGAGCTTGCGCAGAAGGGCGTTTGCCTGCTCGGGGCCGACCTCGTCGAGCAGCTGATGGTAGGCGACCGTGAGCTCATTGGAGGGGTCGATGATCGAGTTGATATCGACCGCCTGCTCGCGCTCGCGCAGCTTGCTCACGCGGTAGTTCTCCTCGGTGAGGTTCGCGAGGTGGAAGAACGTCGTGAAGGCGCGGATCACCACCTGCGCCTGGTCGTGCGGGAGCTCGTCGATGAGCTCGACGGCGTGACGGAACGCCGCCGCACCGGGCGTATCGGAGGTGGGCACGCCCTCGTCATCGACCGGCTCGTCGGCAGCGTCGGTGCCGGGGTTGCCCTCGTTTGCATGAATAACGCTGTTAAGCAGCTTGTCGAACAGCTCGCAGATGGCGGGGTCGTACTCTTGGAGCACACGGCGCTCCAGGCGCAAAAACAGCGCCAGATTGTCGCGCAGGCTCTGCGGGATGTCGATCTCGGTATAGGCCTCGATGGCGGAATCGGTGTCGATGGCGCCGAGCTGGTGGGCGCTCGCCCAGGCCTGCCTCGGGCTGCTCGTCATGGCGGATGATGCGGTCACGTTGCCTCCCTACGTGTGCAGTCAACGGACTTCATTATAGGCACGCTATCTCGCGCGTAACGAACGCGTTACCAAAGCAAGCGTATCTTCGCAAGAAAAACTATGCGGACGGGCCGTCTGCATCGGTCGACGGTCCGTCCGCATGGGTGCGTGGACAGCTGGATGTTGTGGGTGGCGAGGGTACTCCTCGTGGGCGTTGCCGCTACAGGCGGGCGCGCACGGCCTCGGCAAGCGCGTCGAGCTCGACGAGCTCCTCCTCATGCGAGCGCATATCGCGCAGGCGCACACGACCCTCGGCAAGCTCGTCTCCACCCACCACAACGATGAGCGCAGCACCCAGCTTATCGGCCTGCTTGAACTGGCTCTTGAGCGAGCGCCCCTGGTAGTTGGCCTCGGTAACAATACCCGCGGAGCGCAGCGTGCGGCAGACCGTGAACGCGGCAGCACGCATCTCGTCGCCGGCGTTGGCAACGTACACGCACGTCTCCTCGCCCTGGCCGAGCTCGACACCTTGGGCCTCGAGCGCAAGCATGATGCGCTCAAACCCAACGGCAAAGCCCACGCCGGGAGTGGGCTTTCCGCCCTCGAGCTCCACGAGGCCGTCGTAGCGGCCGCCACCGCCGATGGAGCCCACGCCGGCGCCCGGCGCCTCCACCTCAAAGACGGTGCGTGTGTAGTAATCGAGGCCGCGCACAAGCGTCGGGTCTTCCACGTAGGCAATGCCTGCCTCGTCGAGGTAGCGCTTCACCTGGGCGTAGTGCTCGCGGCACTCGTCGCACAGGCAGTCGCGCATAAGCGGGGCGCCTTGCATGATCTCGCGGCAGTGGTCGTTCTTGCAGTCGAAGGCGCGCAGCGGGTTCAGCTCGGCGCGCTCGCGGCACTCGTCGCACATTTCGTCCGCATGGTCCAGGATGAACGAGCGCACCTGCTCGCGATAGGCGGGACGGCACGCGGGGTCGCCCATGGAGTTGATGAGCAGGCGCAGCTTAGAGAGGTCAAAGCCAAGGCGCTTGTAGAACTCCATCAGCATGATGATGCACTCGGCGTCCGCTGCGGGATCTGCCGCGCCCAGCCACTCGATGCCCACCTGATGGAACTGGCGGAGACGCCCCTTCTGCGGGCGCTCGCCGCGAAACATCGCCTCGGCATACCAGCCCTTGAATGGCGTACCGCCCTGCGGGACCAGATTGTTCTCCACAACGGAGCGGACGACGCCGGCCGTACCCTCGGGACGAAGCGCCAGGCGCTGCTTTGCCTTGAGCTTGGCGTCGGTGCCCTCCTCGAGCACGCGCGCAAAGTTCGCGCCGGAGAACACGCGGAACATCTCCTTGCGCACGACGTCGGTGGACTGGCCGATACCGTGCACGAACACGTCGAGCTGCTCGATGGCCGGCGTCTCGATTGCCGAGAACCCATACGGGCCAAACACCTCGCCCGCCACCTGCTGCATCTTTTGCCACGCGCGCATCTCGCGCCCGATCAGGTCCCTCGTGCCCTCGGCTTTTTGTGCCTGCATGGTTTCCTCCGTATCGCCGCGGCAACGGTGCCGCTGTATCTACTCTGCACGACCGCGGGCGCTCAGCATGCGCGGCGCGGTCGTTCTCGGTCGTATTCGGCCCACCATTATACGAGAAGCCCCGCCCGTGCGCAGAAGTGCGACAATAGGCTCGCAAACAATGCTCGCAACACGCCGCGCGCAGGTGCGCGGGCACGTTTTGGAGGTCGATATGCACCAGTTCCGCAACGACTACAGCGAGGGAGCCGCCCCCGCGATTCTCGACGCTCTTGTTCGCACCAACGCCGAGCAGTGCCCGGGATACGGTGAGGACGCTCACTGCGCCCGCGCGGCCGAGCTCATTCGCGCCGAGGTTGGGCAGCCGGACGCCCACGTGTCCTTTGTCCCCGGCGGTACTCCGGCAAATATCCTCGCCATCACCGCGCTTACCGAAGAGTTTGAGGGGCCGCTCTGCGCCGCCGATGCGCACCCCACCATCCACGAGACGGGCGCCATCGAGGCCCACGGCCGCCGGCTTCTTGCCACGCATGATTCCTTGGGACGCCTGACGCCCGAGGGCATGAACCCGCTCTGGGAGGCGGCCGTCGCAAACGGGGCGGCAACGACGCGCCCGGGGATGCTCTATTTCTCGCACA
Organism: uncultured Collinsella sp.; assembly: GCA_949288855.1. Classification (GTDB taxonomy): domain Bacteria; phylum Actinomycetota; class Coriobacteriia; order Coriobacteriales; family Coriobacteriaceae; genus Coprousia. The sequence continues at coordinate 4,299 of CASELS010000019.1, forward strand.
CGAGCGAGCTCGGCTACGTCTACACGCGCGCTGAGTTCGACGCCCTTTGCGATTGGGCTAAGGAGCGCGACCTCGCCGTCTACGTCGACGGCGCCCGCATGGCGAGCGGCATCATGGCAGCGGACGGCGACCTTACCATCCAGCACATTGCCGAGCGTACGGACATCTTCACACTGGGCGGCACCAAGAACGGCATGCTCTTTGGCGAGGCCCTTGTGGTGAGCCCGCGCACCGCACGCGGCCGCCGCGCCATCGAGCGCCTCCCCTACCTCACCAAACGCGCCGGTCAGCTCTCTGCCAAGGGCCGTGTTATGGGAGTGATGTACGAGGCGGCCTTCGACCCTGCCGGCGCTGATGAGACGGGCAGGGTACTTTACTGGCAGCTCGCCGCGCACGCCAACGCGCTCGCCTGCCGCCTTGCCGCCGGGCTTGTCGATGCCGGGTACGAGCCCGTTCTTTCCACTACGGGCAACCAGCAGTTCTTCTGGGTTACCCCCGAGGAGGGAGCGCGCCTGTCCGAAGCCCTTGGAGCCGAGTTGCAGGTGCAGCCCGATCCCACGGGCGCGGGGCGCGTAGTTGCGCGCTTTGTGACGAGCTGGGCCACCGAAGAGGCCGACGTGGACGAAGCCATCGCGTTCGCCCGCACGCTGCGGGCCTAGCGGCAAGCCCGCCGGGGCAATCCTGCCGGGACAAACCCGACTTGTCTTGCCGCCCGCTTAGACGAACCGGAACTCTCGCTCAGCCGCCCCCTTCACCTGCTTTCACCAAAACCGTGTTTACCAGCTCTCCAGCACTCTGGGCAGCTGGTAAACACGGTTTTGGCAGATTAGCCCCCTCGCGCAACCGCGTTAGCCAGCTCTCGCGTTTCGCACACCTCGTGAGGAGTCCAAACCCTACAGGGATTTGCGCCGATCCTCGCCCTAAAAAAACCTACTCAACGCGGCCCGCCTGCGATTCATCCCTCGGAATTCCAAACGCCTCAAGAAGGTGGGAAAAGTAAACGGGGTCTTGGGACTCCTCAAACGAGAAGCGCATGATTGGAATCCGGTAAAGGCTCAGGCGAGATTCGCGGCGCCGCTCATCGGTAAGCACTTTGAGTGCGGTTCTTCCCTGAAGCATTTCCGGATCTCTATACTTCTGCTTCCCATCAAGCTCCGCGGCGACAACCGACCCATCGGAAAGCACCCAAAAGTAGTCGTATCGATACATCTTAGAAGCATCGAATGGATCTGCGACGCTAACCTGCAGTTCGGGAGCAGCAAACCCAAGACGCGCCATAGTCACTCGAGCACGGGACTCTCCCCCGCTCTCAGCCCGCTCATCTGCAAAGAGCAGTATCTTGCGAGCACGACGGACACCTTGACGTCCGCGGCACTCTTCGGCCAAATACGATTGAATCTTCTCGCGATCGACGCCCTTATGCAATGCAGAGTCAACAATGGCGACCGCGCAGTCAAATGGGGCATCACACATGCATCCAAATAATGCCTCGTAGATGTTTACCACGCGTACGCCCTGCCTGACAAACGAGTTCGGTGAGACGCTCACTCGCGTTCGCACATAGTTATCCGCATGCTCCTTGCAGCCTCTTCCTCCAAGCACATAGACCGTATCGAGCAGCTCGAATGGCACATCGAACCCGTAAATCACGGCTGCCGAAACTGAGCAAAACACCCACTTTTCATGCAGGACCGCAAGGGATCTCAGAAGACAGAGCGCACGCTTGTCTTCCGGCAGCGCTTCCCAATATCTTTGCCTCACATACAGGCCGCGCCGGGGGCTCATAAGGCCAAACCGTTCACGACGCCGTCTCAACTTCTGAGCGAAGACTTCATTAGCGGGAACGAGACAGACCCCTCGCCGCTCCGCTTCGTCCAGCGCCTTGCAGACCAAATTGTCATCGCATTTGCCCATTGTGCCGCCCTTCCTACGCCTGCTGTCAGCGTAAGCAGCACATCAAACTGTTTGAGGACGACGTCTTGCCTAAATCTCACAAGCCTCTAACACCGTTCTGAGAATAATCTGAACCGGTCAACTGGCAGCAATATCATCGCAGGTAGAGGACCTAGTAAAGAGCGCGAGAAACACAGCCGATCACGACTCGCTCGCTCCCCGAGTCAGCCAAGGCGGTTGAAACCCACAAGCAATCTCTATGAAACGGGCACTTGGTCTGCAGAACCACGGCATTGTGAACATGCGGCTGCAAGTCCGTTCTCAGGTCTGGGGAGCGAAGCGACTTTGGCACCTTCGACCGCGGATTATCGACCACAGTTTCAGTGAGAAATCATCAAAACCGTGTTTACCAGCCCTCCAGAGCTCTGGGCAGCTGGTAAACACGGTTTTGATGAATTAGCCCCCTCACGCAGCCACGTTAACCAGCTCAAATCGTCCGTAATTTGAGCCGCGGCGCCCGCCCGGCAAAACGTAGCCCAAACTCACCACAAAAGTAGCGCCCCGCAACGCGCAGCAAAAAGCGGCGCCGCCCTGGTTGTTGGGGTGGCGCCGCTTCAGCCGGCATAGTGCCGGCGGCTCGTTATGTAGAGCTGCAAAGGTACTACATGACCTGCGAGACGTAGACCACGTTCGTGGAGACCTCGCTGTCGCGGAGCTTGATGGGGATGGCGGGGTCGCCGGCGGTCACGACCACGAGGTCGTCTTGCTTAACGATGCCCGTCATCTTAGCCTCGACCACGGCGTTATCGACAACGTAGGCGATGCTGCCGACGGAGCGGCCCGAGAGAATCGGCTGGACGCCCCAGTAAACCGTCATCTTGCGGACAGCCCACTCGTTGGGGGTAACGGCCTGGATGGGGAGCACCGGGCGGAAGTTAGAGACCAGGCGCGCGGAGCGGCCGGAGTTGGTGGGCGTGAGGATTGCCTTAGCACCAACATTGAAGGCGGTCGTGACCGCGGAGAGGCCCACGGCGGCGTTGACCTTGTTGCGACCGGGTTCGAGCGTCTCGAAGTCGAGCGGCTTGTGCTCGGGCATGGTAGCCTCGGCGATAAGGGCGACGTTGGCCATCATCTTCACGGCCTCAACCGGGTACTTACCGGCAGCGGTCTCGCCGGAGAGCATCGTGGCGTCGGTACCGTCGGAGATGGCGTTGGCCACGTCGGTCACCTCAGCGCGCGTCGGACGCGGGTTGCGAATCATGGAGTCGAGCATCTGCGTAGCGGTGATAACCGGCTTGCACGCAGCGTTGCACTTCTGGATGATCTCCTTCTGGATGACGGGGCAAACCTCGGGAGCAACCTCGACGCCAAGGTCACCACGAGCAACCATGATGCCATCGGAGACCTTGAGGATGTCGTCAAAGTGATAGACCGCGACCGCGCACTCGATCTTGGGGATGATGCTTACATGCTCGCCGCCGTTCTCGTCGCAGAGCTTGCGGATCTCCTTGACGCCCTCGGCATCGCGCACGAAGGACGCAGCGATGAAGTCGATGCCCTCCTCAAGACCAAAGAGGATGTCGGCACGGTCCTGCTCGGTGATGGTGGGGAGCGACAGCTTGGCGTTGGGGACGTTCACGCCCTTCTTCTCGCCGAGCTCGCCGCCGTTCTGCACGGTGCAGTGGATGTCCTGGCCATCGATGGAGTCGACGGTCAGACCGATGAGGCCATCGTCGATAAGGATGGTGCCGCCCACACGAACCTCGCGCGGGAGCTCAATGTGGTCGAGATAGAAGTGCTCAGCGGTGCCCTGGAGCTCCTCGGAGGTCTCAGCGGCGGTAACCGTCACCTGAGAGCCCTCGGCCAGCGTGACCTTGGCATGGTCCTTCAGAAAGCCCGTGCGAATCTCGGGGCCCTTGGTGTCGAGCAGAATACCCACGGGAATACCGAGCTCACGAGAGATGCGCTTGACGCGCTCCATACGGCCGTGATGCTCCTCGTGGCTTCCGTGGCTAAAATTAAAGCGGGCAACGTTCATACCCGCCTTGATCATCTCGCGCAAAATGTCTTCGTCATCGCATGCCGGTCCCATCGTGCATACGATCTTGGTGCGCTTACTCATGCATCCTCCCAACGGTGGCGCTCTACATCGGCACTAGTGTACCGACTTACAACCTAAGAGTGAACGTCAACTACAGTGATTCCACGGTTATTAAAAGCTCTTACCGCTATCGTACCCAGCGCTTACACGCACACGGACATAAATTGTTCGAATTCGGCATCATTTTAAGGGACGATAGGCGAGAAAACCGCTCCTCCTCACCTTCTCCGGTGCGAGCACCGCCGAAACTAGGAAAGCCCCGGGAAGGGTTCTGATGCGTTTCCCACAGCCGCAAAGCGGCGAGGACCACGCGGCAGAACCCCCTCGGGAGCTTCGGCGTAGCGTTTGGCGTAGAAGTTTACGCGCGGCCCACAGAGCCGAGGTTCTCCATGCGGATCTTCACGATCTTGGTGATCTCGGCCATGCCCGCCTGGCCCGGCTTCTTGGGGTCGAAGCAGGTGGGGTTCTCGGCCATGTAGGCCATGAAGCCCTTGGTGAAGGCCTGGCGGAGCTCGGTGGCGTAGTTGACCTTGCAGATGCCGTTCTTGACGGCCTCGGCGACCTGCTCATCGGGCACACCGGAGGTGCCGTGCAGCACGAGCGGCACATCCACCGCGGCGCGGATCGCCTTCACGACGTCCTGCTCGATGTGCGGCTCGGCGGTGTAGACGCCGTGCGAGGTGCCCACGCCAATGGCGAGCGAGGTGCAGCCGGTGCGCTCGACAAACTCGCGAGCCTCGTCCGGGTCGGTGTAGGGGCTCTCGCCCTCAACCTCGACGTCGTCCTCCTTGCCGCCGACCTTGCCGAGCTCGGCCTCAACGGGCACGCCCATGGCGGCACCGGCGTCGGCAACGAGCTTGGTGAGGGCGATGTTGTCCTCAAAAGTCTCGTGGGAGCCGTCGATCATGACGGAGGTGTAGCCGGTGCGCAGGGCCTTCATGCAGCGGTCGTAACCGTCGCCGTGGTCGAGGTGAAGCGCCACGGGCACCGAGGTGCGCTCAGCGGCGGCCTTGACCATGCCGTAGAAGTAATCGAGGCCGGTCATCTTGATCGTGCCCGAGGTGGTCTGCATGATGACGGGGGACTTGGTCTCCTCGGCAGCAGCGAGGACCGCCATAACAAACTCGAGGTTCTCAACGTTGAAAGCACCCACAGCGTAGTGGTTCTTCTGCGCGTCGAGCAGCATCTCCTTGGTGGTAACGAGCATCTTGCCCATCCTTTCGTAACGCCCCGCGTGTACGATCGCGGGTATTCGCCTGCCTCTATTCTAGGCAACAGAGCACCGTGTAACTGGCTCAAATTGGTAGTACCAGCTGGATACGCTGCTAAACGTCTTGGCGAGGGGCCGGCTGACGACGCTGCCGCCCCGCCCGTGTGTGCGCCTAGAGCTCGTTGACCTGAATAGCGTTGTACACCTCGTCCCAGCGGTCGATTACCAGGTGGCCCGTCTGGGGGTCCATGGCATTGAGCTTGCCGCATGCGTTGCCGCAGCGCAGCACCGTATCATCGTCGGCGTTGCGCGCGATGGCGTGGGCAAAGCCGGCGATGGTGGAATCGCCCGAGCCGGTAGCGTTCACGGCAGGGATGTTCGGCATAATCACGCGGTAGCCGCGGCCCTCATGGAACGCAACCGCGCCGGCGCCGCCCATGGTCACCACGACCCAGGGGATGGACGCAAAGCGCGTGTCGGCCTCGAGCGCGGCCTTGAGCGCCGGCAGATCGTCGGGCGTGAAGCTCGTCCCTAAAAGCCCGTTGATCTCGGTGAGGTTGGGCTTGATAAGGGTGGGCTTGACCTCGGCGTCGAGCGCGGCGTCAAGCGCGGCGCCCGAGGTGTCCAGAAGCACCGGACGGCCAGCGGCGGCCGCCGTGGCAACCATGCCCGCGTACGTGTCCGCGGCGACGCCCTTGGGCAGGCTACCGGAGATGGTCACGCAGTCGGCCTGCTCGACCAGCTTGGCATAGTTGGCGAGAAACGCCTCGAGCTCCTCTGCCGAGACCTCGGGGCCGCTCTCGAGCAGCTCCGTCTGGTTGCCGTCGTGGAGGATGGCTACGCAGGTGCGGCTCTCACCCGCGATGGGCGTAAAGCGGTGCGGAATGTTATCGGCGTCCATCAGGCTGCCGAGGTACGCGCCCGCGTGTCCACCGAGGAGACCCGTCGCAAGCACGTCGTCGCCCAGCTGGACGAGCACGCGGCTGACGTTTAGGCCCTTGCCGCCCGCGGTCTTCTTGGGCACAACGCGGTTCACGTCGTCGATGATGAGGTGGTCGAGCTGATACGCCGTATCGATCGACGGGTTCATGGTAACGGTCAGGATCATGGTTCCTCCTTGGTGGAAGGTCTGGCGACTACCTGATTGTACCGCGCCGCGTGGTCTGAACGCGACTCGATCGCCTGCCGCGGCATGGCTAACAATGCCCACATTAGTCGTGGTACTCGCCGCGATTCCACTTCTCGATGAACTCATCAAAGAAGTTCGGGTCGGCCTGCGCCTCGGCGTCCGCCTTGTTCACGGCATCAAGCTTGGCTACGAGCGCATCGTGCTCGGGCGTGGCCTCGTAGTTCTCCTTGAGGAAGGCGAGCATGATGTCTGCCATAAGGAACTCGCCGGTGATCTTGCCACCAAAGCCCACGACGTTGGCGTTGAGGCAGCGGCGGGCGTAGAGGGCGCTCGTCATGTCGCGAACGAGCGCGCAGCGAGCACCCGGCACCTTGTTGACCGAGTTGGTGATACCGATGCCGGTGCCGCAGAGCACCACGCCGAGGTCGGCCTTACCGGAAGCCACAGCCTCTCCCACCTTCTTGCCAAAGATGGGGTAATGCGTGCGCGTGTGGCTGTAGGTGCCGCAGTCAAGCACTTCGTAGCCAGCTTCCTCGAGCCGGTCGTGCAGATAGGTCTTCTCGTCGGTGACGATATGGTCGCAACCCAAAGCGATAATCATGATCTGTCCCCCTTTACGCCATCTTGTTGAGCATGTCGACACGGATCTGGTGGCGGCCACCGGCATAATCAGCCGCGAGGAACTCGCGGGCGATCTTCTTGGCGACCTCGGTACCCACGACGTTGGGACCCATGCAGATCATGCGCGAGTTGTTGTGCTCACGCGTCATGTAGGCGCTGCGCTCGTCGGAGATGTTCGCGGCGACCATACCCTTCACGCGCGTGGCTGCCATGTAGCTGCCCACGCCGTAGGCGTCGAAGGCAAAGCCGAGCGAATCCTCATGCTCCATAAGATCGTGCGCCACCGCCGTCGCCGAATCGATGAAGTCGGCGGCAGGCGTCTCGGACAGGTCGACGACCTCGTGCCCATCTTGAATGAGCGTCTCTTTAATCGTGTTCTTGAGGGGCATGCCCTCGGCGTCGGAACCTATGACAACTCTCATGCAGTCCTCCTCATGCGCAACCGTGCGCAGAACGGATACAAAACCAGATGGCGCCCGCCGGTCTTCCGGGCTTAGACGCAGGCGAGCAAAACGCACAAAACGTATCACCATCTCTGTGCATATTTGAACATATACGAACATAACTTTCAACTATTTACCGTTTACGGAACAAATAATACCGCTCGCATTTGTTTCTTTATATAGAACTGTTAGTAATTGTGCGGTTTTGATAATGTAGCACCATCCCGACACGTGGCGCCCTGCCCGGAAGCGCCCCATGCGGAATGCGTACGATACGATGTAGTGCGAGCACATTCAGGTGAGCGCCTAGGGAAGGAACATCATGGCAACCAAGGAAGAAATCTCAATGATCGGCTTCGAGATCGTCGCCTACGCCGGTGACGCGCAGACCGACCTCATCGCTGCGCTCGACGCTGCCCGCAGCGGAGACTTCGAAAAAGCTGAGGCGCTCTGCAAATCCGCAGGGGAAGCCCTCATCGATGCCCACGACACGCAGACCAAGCTGCTCTCTCAGGAGGCCGGCGGCGGCGAGATGGACGTCACCTTCATCATGGTGCACGCCCAGGACACCCTCATGACCACGATGATGCTCGAAAAACAGGCCCGTTTCATGATTGACGAGTATCGCCGCATCGCAGCGCTCGAGGCAAAAATCGCCTAACACTCCGCCCTATAGGCAAGTCACCCCCCCCTTGAAGGCTTGCCGTCTCCCCGGCCGCTACCCACTTCGGGCGGCGGCTTTTTCTTGCCGCCATGCCCACATCGCCGCCGCCCCATTGCGCCGGCCCCATCCCAAACGAAGGCAGGGCCACCGCCGCATCGTACGGCGATGGCCCTGCTACCACACGGCTATTCAATCGGATCCAAGGCTAAGGAACCACCTCGGACACCGGCAACAGCGTCTCTCTTAATCCAAGCGACGCGTCTCGGCAACGTTCTTGAACCAGTAGGCGCTCGCCTTGGGCGTACGCTCCTGCGTCTCAAAGTCAACGTAGAAAAAGCCATAACGCTTGTTGTAGCCATTGGTCCAGCTGAACTGATCTTGGAGGCTCCACATAAAGTAACCGCCAACGTTAACGCCAACCTCCATGGCCTTGAGGAGCCAGTGGAGATGCTGACGCACGTAGTCGATACGCGGCGCATCGTCCACAAAACCGTCCACGTAGTCGTCCTTGTAGCCCATACCGTTCTCGGTAATAAAGATCTGCTTGTAGTTGGGGTACTGCAGCTTGATACGCACGAGCAGATCAAACATACCCTTGGGGTAGATGATCCAGTCCCAATCGGTAGTGGGGATACCCGGCTTGTTCACGCGCTCGCCCACGCCCGCCAGACGGAAGCGATCGGTCCCCTTCTCACCCGTGCCGTTATGGTGGAGGTCGTTCTCGCCCTCATATGCCTTAAGGAAGCGGCACTGATAGTTGTTAACGCCGAGGAAGTCGTTGAGCTTGGCCGCGGAACGCATGACCTCGAGATCTTCCTCACGCACGTCGAGCTCTCCACCCGACACGGCGGCAAGGCGCTGCGCGATCTCCCAAGTATCCGGCGCATAGTCGCCCCTGAAGGTCGCGTCGAGCAGGAACTGGTTCTGCAGAACGTCCTCGTTCTTGGCGGCCGCGATGTCTGCCGGGTCGTTCTCGTCGAACGGATACTTGTACTCGAGCGACTGGATGACGCCAATCTTGCCGGGGTAGCCGTCCTCTTTGAATGCCAGCACCGCCTTGGCGTGGGCGAGCATCATATTGTGCTCGCACTGCAGGCACTTGTGCAGCTGAGCCTTCTCGCCGCCCGGGAACGTTCCCTCGATATAGTGATTGGTGGCGTCAGCCCAAATCTCGTTGAACGTCGTCCAATAGCGGACCTCGTCACCGTACTCCTCGAAGCAGAACTTTGCGTAATCGACAAAAGCGTCAATGGTGGCGCGGTTCAGGAACTCGCCATCTTCAAACAACGCAAGCGGCGTGTCGAAGTGATGGAGCGTCACAAACGGCTCCACGTGGTGCTCACGGCAGCAGGCAAACAGGTCGTGGTAGAACTGGACGCCCTCGGGGTTCACGCGGCCCGTACCCTCAGGGAAGATACGCGTCCAAGCGATCGAAACGCGAATGCCGTTGATGCCAAAGCGCTCGCAGAGCTCAAGGTCAACAGGGTACTTGTTGTAGAAGTCGCTCGCCGGATCGGGTGAAAAACGCCCCTGCTCGGCGAGGTAGTCATCCCACGCGACCTTGCCCTTGCCGTGCGTGCGGGTCTCACCCTCGACCTGATAGGCTGCCGTAGCACCACCAAAGATAAATCCCTCGGGAAACTGAGGCTCAGGCGATGCGATGGGGTCTGAATAGGCCATGATCTGTCCTTCCGTACCGTGGGGCGGATGAGATCCGCCCCTTCGAATAGTTCACAATGCCCCGCATGCTCAAAGCACGCGGACAGCCGAGGCCGCAAGCCGCACGAGGACGTTCAACTTCATCCCCGCTCAGCTCGAGGCCCTCACCAGCTTTATGCCTGGAGCTGCTCGATGACGAACTTAAGCGCCGCCTCACCGTCACGGCTCAGGTCGATGTACTGCTTGCCGCGGCAGCTGCAGCACTTGAGACCCATGCGGTCGCAGTCCTTCTTGAGGTCGTCGAAGTAGGACGCCGCCTGCGGGGCGAGTACGACAAGATCGAAATCTCCCATGATGTCGACATGGTTGCCATAGGCCTCAGCGCCGGTCGTAAGATTGATGCCGCGCTCCTTAGCCGCCTTGGCGAGTGCGTTGGCAAGAAGACCCGAGGTACCGCCGCCCTGGCAAAGCACGAGCACACCCTTGCCATTCAGGCTGGAAAGGTCGCCCGTAAGGGCAGAAGAGTCCTTCTTATCCGAACCGATGGCAGCTGCGGCCTCACCGGTGGCAACGCTCGCTGCATCGGCCTTGCCCTGGAATGCAGCGGTCATCGCCGCGCCCTTGGCAGCGGCGCGCGCCTCAAGCTCCTCCTCCTGAGCGTGGGACTCCTCCTCGCACTTCTCGCGGTCGTAGACCTTGAAGAAGGGGTAGTACACCACAAAATCAAGTATGAGCACCGCAGCCAGGAACACGAATGCGAGCGGCTGGAAGCCAAGGCCCATGATGATGCCAAGAGGCGCAGGCGTGGTCCACGGAAGGGTGTAGAGGAAGCCGTTCATGCCGATAAAGTCGACAAAGATTTTGAGCAACCAGATATTGAGAACGGGGGCAGCAACAAAGGGAACGAAGAACACAGGGTTCAAGACCATGGGGGCACCGAACAAAAAGGGTTCGTTCACCGAGAAGCAAACCGGGATGATCGACGCACGGCCAATGGCTTTCATCTCCTTGGACTTGGCCAAGAACGCAAACATAAGGCAAGCAACGAGCGTGGCACCCGTTCCGCCCATGCATGCGACGAAGTACTGAGAAGAGAGGGACAGAACGTGAGTAGCCTGCTCGCCCGCCTGGTAAGCCGCCATGTTGGCCGTCATGTTCGCCACAAGAGCAGCGGAGATTGCCGGCTCGACGATCGAGGGACCGTGCACGCCAACGAACCAGAAAAGCGACATGGCGCCATAGATGATCGCAAGGCCCGCGTAGCTGTCTGCCGCAGAGAACAGCGGCTGGAAGACCTGGATGACGCCCTGAGCGAAGCAGATGCCGAACATAGAGCGGAACACCTGGTCAAACGCCCAGAAAATGGCAATAGAAACCGAGAACGGGATGAGGTCCTTGAACGTCTGCGAGATGTTAGGCGGAACCTGCTCGGGAAGCTTAATGGTGATGTTGCGCTTCACGAAGAACTTGTAGACGATTCCCGTTACAAACGCGGCGATAAAAGCAGTGAGAAGGCCTTTGGAGCCCAAAAGACCGCTATCGAAGCCCGAAACGGCAGCGCCGTCGACTTCGGCAGAAATCGCGTCACTCGACAAAAGCAAGAATCCGACAACAGACGCAATCATAACTGACAGGAAGTTAATCTGGTTGTTCTTGGGCATATCGCGGTTCTGCGCATCGCAGAAATGCTTAGCGGTAGTTGCCGCAGCGGCGAGCGCCAAAATGCCCATGGAGTAGTTGTAGGCCTTCATGAGCATGTTGTTGATATCGTCGGGCCAGTAGAAACCCCACACATTGGGTACGGCCGAGACAAGCATAAAGATACTGGAGAAGATGATGATGGGGATGACCGAGACGAAGCCGTCGCGAATCGCCTTCAGGTACTTGTTGCGGGCGATTGCATCAAAAAACGGCCGGCCTTTCTCGATCGTTGCGATGAGCTGTTCCATGGCGGTCCCTTCTATGCTCGATACTATATGGCGACGTTGCCATTAGAAAGCACAGAACAATAGCCGAACGTAGTGCCTACGATACGACCGTGTTCTTTGCCTACACCAAACATCATTTCTGCCCGGTTGAAAGACGTTTGGCCTGTATTCTGCTTACAGCAGGCCTACCTGCCAATCGCAGAATCGAAAAAGTTGCATCGCTACAATAGGATTGATTCCTAAATGGCGACGATAACATTTTCAGCACCGTAGGATAATCGTCTACCGAAGATGCGCAATGATTACTCTCAACCTCACACGGCGAACGGTATCAATTGGTTCGTAAACGGTACATCCTGCGGTAAATCAGCTTGCGATACAATGGCATCGTCGACATTCAGGAGGAGCAATGGCAGCCAAACCGCATCGCGTTACGGTGACAGATGTTGCTCGGGCAGCGGGGGTATCGGAACAGACCGTTTCGCGGACGGTGCACGACTCGCCCGCCGTCCGTGCTGAAACTAAGGAACGCGTGCGCCGCGCTATGCGCGAGCTCGGGTACCGTCCGAACTTTGCCGGGCAATCACTGCGCCGAGGCCGCTATCACACGTTGGGCGTCGTCATGTTTGACATCACCGCGACGGGAAACCTCGATCGGCTCGACGGCTTCACCCGCGCTGCGGAAAAGAGTGGCTATGCGATCACCCTGCTGCGGGCGCCCGAAAGCCCTACCCTTACCGAGGCGGCACGGCGCATGTCCGCTCTCCCCGTGGACGGCATGATCTTCTGCCTCAACCGTATGGTGGATGATTTCTACGACTTCCGTCCGCCCTTCGATCTTAAGACCGTCATTATCACCATGAAAGAGCATCCGGTGCTCTCGACCGGCGACAACGACCAGCACCGCTGTTCTCGTGACGTAGTCGACTACCTCCTTGCACGTGGGCACCGCACCGTGCACCACATCGCCGGACCCTTACGGTCACTCTCGGGAATGCAGCGAGAAGAGGGATGGCGACAAGCCTTGGCAGAGCGCGGAATCGAACCCCCCGCGGTGTTTCGCGGTGATTGGTCGTCGGCAAGCGGCTACGAGGCGGGCGTCCGCCTTGCAAGCAATCCTAAGGTAACGGCTGTCTATGCATCAAATGATGCCATGGCTTATGGTTGCATTCGAGCACTTGAGGCGAATGGCAGGCATGTGCCCGAGGACGTAAGCGTCATTGGAGTTGATGATGTGCTCTCCGCCATTGTCCCCGATGTAAACCTCACCTCAGTGCGCTTTGACAACCGACAGGTAGGCCTTTGGGCGGTCGAGAAAATAATCGACGACTCCCCCGCCGGCTCCCAACGCGAACACCGGCTTTTCCAAGGACACATCGTAGAACACGAATCGGTTCGCTCCCTCCTCTAGCGGAGTGTGCTGCCGCAAGAATCCGACCGTCCGCAGCCTACATGAGTAGCTCGGTGTACTCCTCGATCTGCGCACGCGCGCCCTGGGAAAGAGATGCATCGCATACGAGTCCGTCGAGCTCGATAAGGTGATAGAACGCATAAAAGTCGCGCTTTCCCACCTTGCTTGCATCGGCAACAACGTAACGAGCGTCCGCCTTGCTAAACGCGAGCTGCTGAAACCTGCCCTCTTCGGCATTAGAGGTGGAAACCTCGCCACCTGAGATGCCGTTCGCACCAATGAAGGCTATATCAAGCCCGAGCTTTGCAATTGCGTCCTCGGCAATAGGGCCCACAAATGCAGCGGTCCGCGGCCGGTACGCTCCCCCGATCAGGCACAAGTCGTACGTGTCGATTTGCTCGATCAGATTGAAGACTGAAAGCGAGTTGGTCACGATCCTCAAATGACAGTCGGGAAGGAACGGAACCATGCCCTCGACCGTGGTACCCGCCCCCAAAAACACGGTGCTATCTGGCTCGATAAGCGAAACGGCACGACGAGCGATGGCGCGCTTCTCGTCAGCATGGCGGCTGCGCTTCTCGGCATGGCTGTATTCCCGTCGCAACATTGAGGTATGAGGGGTGGCCGAGCGACGCGCACCTCCATGTACCCGCTCGAGCACACCTGCATCTGCAAGTTCAACTAAATCCCGGCGCACAGTCATCTCTGACACATCGAGCGTTCGCGCAATATCACGAACGGAAGCAGACCCCTGCTCCTCAACCAAACGCTTGATACTATCTTGGCGCTCTGCCTTCATGTCTGTTTCTCCTTAGATCAACCGCGCGCATCCGCCACTGATGCGCGCGCGACAAGCGTTCCGGGGATGCGCACCGCCACAGGCTCCGTACTCCGCGCGAGCGTACCCACCGCGTGCTCAAACACGGCCCGGCCGCGCTCCTCGAGGTTCAGGTGGACCGTCGTGAGCATGTTGTGGGGCACGATGCCCTCGAGCGAGTCGTCGATACCAATGACGCTCAGGTCCTCGGGCACGCGCGTGCCGCGCTCACGCAGGGCAAGCATCGCGCCGTAGGCCATCTGATCGTTTGCGGCAAACAGCGCCGTCGCCGAGCGGTCCTCAGCCAAACGACACCCAAGCTCATACCCCTCGTCTGCCGACCAATCCCCATGGCAGGGCTCCGCTACGGGAAGGCTGTGCCGCTCGAGGACGTCGCGCCATGCGCGCTCGCGCTGCTCGGCCGGAACCGAGTCGACCGGCCCTGCGATGTGGCGGATCTGACGGTGCCCGTGCGCAATGAGGTGTTCGACCGCCATGACGGCCGCTCCGTAATGATCGGAGTCAACGGTGGTGCAGCGCGGATGCGGCAGTGCACCCACGATGACCGTCTTGAGGCCGGGCAGGGGCACAAACTCGTCGAAGTCCGCGGTCTTTTGGCTCATGTTAATGACGATGCCATCCACGGGAAGTGCCGCCATCTGGCGCGACTCCCGCATAAGCGAGCGCTCCGCGGCATCCGGTCGGTCGGCAAGCGTCACTGCGTGGCCACGCTCGGCGGCTGCCGCCATAAGGCCGTTTAACGTGGCAAGGTTTCCTGCGTACATGAGGTCGGGCATGAAAAGGCCCACCGCCCGATACGAGCCGCCGCGGAGCGACCGACCCGCATAGTTGGGACGAAAGCCCAGCTCCTCCATAGCGGCAAGCACGCGCTCGCGCGTCGCCGCTTTGACATTGGATTGGTCGTTCACCACCCGAGACACCGTCTGCTGGGAGACGCCGGCGACGCGTGCCACGTCCGCCATAGAAACCGAATGGGGCGCATCTGCCGCCCGCGAGCCGTGAGGTCGCATGCTCCTCCCTCTTGCCGCTTGTTCGTCTATCTGAAGAACGCCGTAATCGCGTCCTTACGCGTACGTTAACAATACACCCCATCATAGCGAAGCTGGCGCCTGTCCGGTATGGCCTCAATTGCACGCGCACCGGCGTCCGCTCGCCGGTCCAAATCTACCGTCTGCGGATGCGCCATATCACTTCATAGCCCGGTTACCTGCAAAGTGTTAACGTACTCATAAACACAGCGGCAAAGTTATGCCGCTTCGGCACATCTTGGGAGGCCTCCTGGATGATTACCATCGACTCGTTCGGTACCGCTCCGGACGGAACGCCCGCGCACGTCTACACGCTTGCGAACGGGCCCGTCACGGTGCGCCTGTCTGACTTTGGCGCAACGATCCTTGGTATCGACGCCCCCGACGCCGCGGGCAACAGCGCAGACATTGTGCTGGGCTTTGCCAGCATCGACGGCTACGCGGGCACAAACGCCGCTTGCTACGGCGCGACCATCGGACCCGTTGCCAACCGCACCGACCGCGCCGAGGTAACGATAGCGGGCACCTCGTGGCACCTTGCCGCCAACGAAGGCGAGAACAACCTGCATAGCGACCTTGAACATGGCCTCCACAAACGCGTGTGGGAAGCTGCCGTGGACGAGGGTACCTGCCGCGTGACCTTCGCCTGCCACCTTGCGCACGGCGAGCTCGGCCTCCCCGGCGAGCGCACTTTTACCGCAACCTATGAGCTTGCATCGGACGGGACGCTCGCCCTCACCTACCGTTGCGAGACCGACCAGCCCACCTTTGTCAACATGACAAACCATACCTACTTCAACCTCGCCGGCCACGCCTCAGGCGACGTTCGCGCTCAGGAGGCGACCGTGCACGCCAACCACTACCTCCCCGTGCGCGAGGACTCCGTGTCCGAGGGGACCATCGAGAGCGTCCTCGGCACGCCCTTTGACCTGCGCTCTGGCGCGGCGCTGGGCACCGGTATCGACGCCCACGACAACGTGCAGATCGCCCGAGGTCGTGGCTATGACCACTGCTTCTGCATCGACGGCTTTGAGCCCGATGCCGCATCGCGGCCCGCACTCGAGGCGCGCGACCCCGCGAGCGGCCGCACCCTCGCCATTTCCATCACCCAGCCGGGCGCGCACCTCTACACGGGCAACTGGCTCGACGACGGCGCTGACCTTGCCAAGGACGGCACCACCTACGGCCCGCAAGCCGGCTTTGCCTTTGAGCCCGAGTACTACCCAGACGGCATGCACCACGCAGACTGGCCGCAGCCCGTCTGCACGCCCGAGCACCCCTATGAGGAGACCATCATGTATCGCTTTGGCACCTGCTAGGCGCCTCATTCACCAGTCACACAAGCGGCCCCGCAGGGCCCCGAAAGGAAGGATCGCCCATGTCCGACTTCACGCAAGCCCCCGAGTTCGCCCGCGCCCGGGCACTTTTTGAGGAGGAGTTTGGCGCGCCGGCGGCAGACGCCCGCCAGCTTGCCGTCTACGCTCCCGGTCGCTCCGAGATCGCCGGCAACCACACCGACCACGAGGGCGGCCACGTTATCGCCGGCGCCGTGAACGTCGCGGTCTTTGGCATCGCTGTCGCCAACGGCACCAACAAGATCCGCGTGGCCGACGAGGGCTTCCCCACGTTTGAAATCACGCTCGACTCGCTTGAGCCGCGTGAGGACGAGAAGGTCTCCTCGTCAAGCCTCGTGCGCGGCATGGCACACGCTCTTGCCGAGACCGGTCGCACGCCCGAGGGCTTTGACTTTGCCTTTGTGTGCACCGTTCCCTCTGGCGGCGGCCTCTCCAGTTCGGCCGCGGTCGAGGCCGCATACGGTCGTGCCATGGAGGCGCTCTGGCCCGGGCGCGCCATCACGCCGGTGGAGCTCGCCCAGATGAGCCAGATTGCCGAGAACCGCTACTTTGGCAAGCCCTGCGGTTTGATGGACCAGCTCGCCGTGTGCATGGGCGGCCTCGCCTACATGGACTTTGAGGAGGCCGAGCCCAAGACCGCTAAGCTCGACTTTGACTTTGACGCCGCAGGCTACGCGCTCTGCCTCGTGAACGTGGGCTGCGACCACAGCGCCTTTACCGACGACTACGCCGCCGTTCCCGTTGAGATGCAGCAGGTTGCCCGCGAGTTTGGCGCCGAGCGCCTCTGCGAGGTCGACCCTGCCGCCTTTGACCGCGAGCTGCCGACGCTCCGCGAGAAGCTCGGCGACCGCGCCCTTTTGCGCGCGATTCACTACTGGTACGAGAACGACCTTGTCGACCGTCGCTGGGAGGTCCTGAACGCCGGCGACATCGACGCATTTCTTGCGCTCACCCGCGACTCGGGCGCGAGCTCGGGCATGTTCTTGCAAAACGTCTCCACCGGCGGTGCGTACCAGCCCGCGATGCTCGCCCTTGGCATGGCGGAGCGCCTGCTCGACGGACGCGGTGCCATCCGCATCCACGGCGGTGGCTTTGGCGGCTCGATCCAGTGCTTCGTGCCGGTTGACATGGTCGACGCCTTCATTGCCCAGATGAACGCCTGGCTTGGCGAGGGCGCATGCCGCCACTACGTCATCTCCGAGGAAGGGGCGACCGCCGCATGGCTGTAACCGAAAACGACCTGCGCACCTGCGTGTGCTCGCTTGTTGACTACGCCTGCACCGCGGGCATGATCGACACCGCGGACCGCATCTGGGCCTACAACACCGTGCTCGACACGATCGGCGCCGAGGGCCCCTCGCCCGCCGAGGGATGGGCACTCGCCGACGCTGCGCACGACGACGATTTTGACCTCGACGCCGCGCTTGCCCTGCTTGCCGAGGTTGCGGCCGCACAGGGACGCGTAGAGGACACCTCGACCGGGCACGACCGCGCCGCTATGCGCGTCATGGGCGCCCTCATGCCCCGCCCCTCTGCCATTGCCGCAGCGTGGGCCGAGCATGAAGCCGCAGGCGGCCCCAAGGCCGCAACCGACTGGTTCTACCGCCTGTGCTGCGACGCCGGCTACGTGCGCCGTAGCGCCATTGCGCGCAACATCGCTTGGACCACGCCCACGCGCTGGGGCGACCTGGAGATCACCATCAACCTCTCCAAGCCCGAGAAGGACCCGCGCGATATCGCTGCCGCCGGCGCCGCCAAAAACACCGGCGAGAAGTACCCCGCCTGCCAGCTCTGCATCGAGAACGAAGGCTACTCCGGCCGTGGCGCCGCGAGCCCCTCGGGCGACCACCCCGCGCGCCAAAACCTCCGTATCGTGCCGATCGAGCTCGGCGGAGAGCGCTGGGGGTTCCAGTACAGCCCCTACGCGTACTTTAACGAGCACTGCATTGCCATGAGCGCGCACCACCGGCCCATGCACATCGACCGCGCGAGCTTGACGTGCCTGCTCGACTTTGTCGACACTCTCCCCCACTACTTCATCGGCTCTAATGCCGACTTGCCCATCGTGGGCGGATCGATTCTTTCGCACGACCATTTCCAGGGCGGCGCGCACGAGTTCCCCATGATGCATGCCGAGGTCGCATCGAGCTTCACCATGCCCGGTTTTGAGGACATCGAGGGCGCGGTGCTCACCTGGCCGCTCTCGGTGCTCCGCCTGCGCGGCGCGGACCGTGCCCGCCTGCTTGACGCATGCGTGCACGTAATCGATACGTGGCGCAGCTGGTCGGACGAGTCCGTGGGGATTGTCGCGCACACCCCCGACGGCGTTGCGCACAACACGGTCACGCCGGTCATCCGCCGCGTGGACGGCGCCGGCAACGTTGGTGGCGACCGCTACGAGGCGTACCTCGCACTTCGCTGCAACATCACAAGCGACGAGAACCCTCTGGGTGTCTTCCACCCGCATGCGGAGTACCACCACATCAAGAAGGAGAATATCGGCCTCATCGAGGTCATGGGCCTCGCGATTCTGCCGGCACGTCTGAAAGACGAGCTTGCCGCTGTGGGCGCGCACCTAAGCGCTGCGGCAGAGGCCGGCTCCTCCGCCATCGACGTTCTTGCCGCGCTTGAGGCGGACCCCGCGTGCTCCTCGCACGCCACATGGGCAAGCGGTGTGTACGCGCGCCGTGCCCAGGAGATCGCTTCGGGCGATGTGGACACCATCCTGCGCGAGGAGGTGGGCGCAGTCTTTGGGCACGTGCTCGAGGACGCCGGCGTCTGCAAGTGGGACGAGGCGGGCCGCGCCGCCCAGCAGCGCTTCATCGACGCACTGTAACGCGCTGCCGTCTCCTCCGCTAACAGGCATCGAACCCGTGGGCCGGGCATCTAATGCGGATGCCCGGCCTTTGCTTTTGGGCTCACCGGCTCGTCACCTACTTCACCTTTACCTAGATGGTCAAATCACCCCGTGAGAGGGCATTTCCAGCTACCGAAATGAACCAAGAGAAGCGATTCTACCACGCAAAGGAGCCTCCGTCCGTTCAGATGCCTCCGTATTCCGCCCCTTATGCTCTGCGGCCCCGCACCAAATGCCCTCTCACGGGGTGATTTGACCACATCGCCTCCCACGAATAAAAACCTCCCGTCCTTTAGACCCCACGGGCCAAAGGACGGGAGGCGCTGTTTAGTGAAAAAGTTTTACGTACCGAGCGGCTACGCGGTCACCGAAACACCGTTCACGTAGGTGTCGTTCAAGGTCATATCACCGTTGAAGATGGTGAGATCGGCGTTGCGGCCGGGCTTGATGAAGCCGACCTTGTCGTCGATCTTGGCGGAGCGCGCCGCAACCTCGGAGGCCATGCGGACGGCCTGCTCGACGGTAACAATCTGCCAGTCGACCATGTTCTTAACGCCCTCGGCAAGCGTCAAGACCGAGCCGGCGATGGAGCCCGTGGTTCCGTCCTCGTTGCGCAGGTAGCAGAGGCCGTCCTTCATCACAACGGGCAGACCACCAGACATGTAGTCGCCCTCGGGCATGCCGCCGCAACCCAGGCAGTCGGTAATGAGCACCGTGTGATCCCAACCCTTGGCCGTCACGAGCGCCTTGATGGCAGCAGGGGTCACGTGGCGACCGTCGCAGATAATCTCGGCATACGTGCCGTTTGTGGTCATAGCAGCACCGACCACACCGGGATCGCGGTGATGTAGGCCGCGCTGGCCGTTGTAGGTATGCACAAAGCAGCTTGCGCCGGCGTTCACCGCGGCGAGCACCTCATCGTAGGTTGCATCGGAGTGGCCGATGGAGGTGACCACGCCCATCTCATCAAGAGCGGCGCAGTACGCAGGCGCGGCGTCGCGCTCGGCGGCCAGGGCGCTCTTGACGATGCGGCCGCCCGCCTTCTCCTGCCAGGTGCGGAAGACGTCCACATCGGGCTCGATCAGGTACACCGGGTTCTGGGCGCCGACGTGCTTCATCGTGAAGAACGGGCCCTCGAGGTAGATACCGCCGATATGCGCGCCCACAAAGTCCTCGCCGCGCGACTCGTCCGCCTCCGCGATGGCGGCGCAGGAATCGGCGATCTCGTCGACGGACTCGGTGAAGGTCGTCGGCAGCCAGCAGGTCGTGCCGCGGCGCGCGAGCTCGACGCTGGAGGCGTTGATGCCCGCCGCCTCGCGGTCGGTCGTGGCATGGTTGAAAAAGCCGTGGATGTGCGTATCCACCAGGCCCGGGGCGACGATGCACCCGGTGTAGTCGCGCACCTCGCACGCCGGCTCCTCGGCACTCCACGAGCCAAACTTCCCGTCGCAGATCGTGAGGTAACCGCCCTGCGCCACCGAACCGGGCAGGATGAACCGATCCGCCTTGATTGCAAACGTCTGCATCGAAATGCCTCCTCATCTTTGCGGCGTCCGTCAGCCGCGATTCCTACCTCTGCCTCTACCCCGATTGGGGCAAAACAAACCGGCGCCCGCCCGCCGTATGGCAGAGCGGGCGCCGAAAACGTTGCCGATATGCGTCGCTACGCGAGCGGGTGAATCGTCACGCCCTTGACGACGCGGTTCACCGTGCCGGTGGGGCTCGGCGTGTCGGGCGTGTTGCCCACGCGCACCGAGTTCAGAAGCGACACGGTCTGGCCGACCATGATGAACGGCAGGGCAAGATAGCCCTCGGGCAGCGCCTCGTGGCCAGAGAAGGTGAACGCCTCATGCTCAAAGGCGGGCGCCACATCCTGCTGGATGGCGATAGTCTTCTGGGCGATGCCGTCGCCGTCGATCTCGTTCAGGATGTCGAGGTCGTACTGGCGGGTGTAGGGGTCGTTGTTGACAAAGACAAAGACGAGAGTCTTGTCGTCAACGAAGCTCTTGGGTCCGTGACGGTAGCCCATGCAGCTGTCCCAAGAGGTCGCCACAAGACCATGG
>CASELS010000020.1 GCA_949288855.1 uncultured Collinsella sp.
CGCCAGGGCGCGCCGTCGCGTCCGCTTCTGCTGCCGGCTGGCGATTCGCGGCGCGCGTGCTGGGCAAAATGGGTACTATTCGAGATGCCATAGGGGTATATCGCGCGGGTAGCACAGAGTCTCGCGCGCCACAAAGGAGGAAACATGGTAAACGATCGTAAAGTCGCCGTCGTGGGCTGCGGTTTCGTGGGTTCGTCGTCGGCGTTTGCCCTCATGCAGAGCGGCCTGTTCTCTGAGATGGTACTGATCGACGTCGACCGCAACCGCGCGGAGGGCGAGGCGCTCGACATCGCGCACGGCGTCCCCTTCGCAAGTCCCATGAAGATCTACGCGGGCGACTACTCGGATGTTTCCGATGCCGCCATCATCGTCGTCACCGCCGGCGCCGCCCAGAAGCCGGGCGAGACCCGTCTCGACCTCGTCAACAAGAACGTCGGCATCTTCAAGACCATCATCCCGCAGATTCGCGAGAGCGGGTTCTCGGGTGTGCTGCTCATCGTCTCCAACCCTGTTGACGTGCTCACCTACGCCGCCATCCGCATGTCCGGCCTGCCCGAGGGCCAGGTCATCGGCTCGGGCACGGTGCTCGACACGGCGCGCCTGAAGTACATGCTCGGCGAGCATGTGGACGTCGACCCGCGCGATGTTCACGCCTACGTCATGGGCGAGCACGGCGACTCCGAGTTTGTCGCTTGGTCGAGCGCCCAGGTTGCCGGCGTGCCGCTCTCCACGTTCTGCGAGCTCCACGGCCACCTCAACCATCGCGAGGCCGAGGCGCGCATCGCTGAGGACGTCAAGAACAGCGCCTACGAGATTATCGAGAAGAAGCGCGCCACCTACTACGGCATCGCCATGAGCGTGAAGCGCATCTGCACCGCCATCATGCACGACGAGGGCTGCGTGCTGCCCGTCTCGAGCCTCATGGTGGGCGAGTACGGCCTTTCCGACCTCTGCATCTCGCTGCCGACGGTCGTGGGCCGCGAGGGCGTGGTCTGCCGCGTGCCCGTCTCGCTCGACGACGGTGAGATGACGCAGCTCAAGGAGTCCTCCGAGGCGCTCAAGGCCATCATCGACCAGGTCGATTTCGAGGCGTAAGATGCCCAAGCAGAAGAAGGGGCGCGCGGCGTCTGCTTCTTCGATACCCGCCGGCGCCAAGCCTGCGGGAAAGCGCGCGTCCGGTGCGGAGCCCGTCTCCGTCCCGGGCGCCGCGTCTTCGGAGGGCAACTTCGTCACCTACGTCCAGACCCAGCTCGATACGCTCGACGCGCGCCCGCTCGGCGCGGTCGACAGCCTCGTGCTCTCGTGGATATCCTATTTCCGCCTGCGCGAGGATGCCCCCTGCTATGCGGGCTTTTGCAGCTGGGAGGGGCTCCCGGTGACGGAGCTTCTGCGAGCCGAGGACTTTGGGGTTATGTTCGGCGACAGCTGGGACCCCGAGGGCAGCCGCGACCTTCTCTTTGCCGTGTGCGCAAACCCGCGTTTTCGCGGGATGCGCGTCTGCGGCTACCGGACGAGCTTCTCCGAACTTGCCGAGGAGCAGTTCGCCGCCATGACCTTCCGTCTGCCGGACGGCTCGGTCTACGTGGCTTTCCGCGGTACCGACTCCACCCTTGTGGGGTGGAAGGAAGACTTCAACATGGCCTTCCAGAGTCCGGTACCGGCTCAGGTCTCTGCAGCGGAGTACCTTGAGGAGGCCGCGCGCGCCTGCCCGGGGCCGCTCTTTGTGGGCGGTCACTCCAAGGGCGGCAACCTCGCCGTCTACGCTGCCATCATGTGCCCGCACGCCCTCCAGGACCGCATCGTGCGCGCCTTCTCGCACGACGGCCCCGGCTTCAACGAGAACTTCCTGCGCGGCGCCGGCTTTGCGCGCATGCGCGACCGCGTCGACAAAACTCTGCCGCGCTCCTCGATCTTTGGCATGATCTTCGAGGATCAGGAGGACTACGCCATCGTCGACAGCACGGGCTTCTCGCTGCTGCAGCACAACCCCTTCACCTGGGTGGTTGAGGGCAACGAGTTCAAGCAGGTGGAGCACATCTCCGCCGGCGCACGCTACCTCGACAAGACCCTTGCCGACTGGATGGCGCGCATCACGCCCGAGGAGCGCGGCGAGGTCATTGACGCGTTTTTTGACATCATCGGTGCGACGGATGCGACCTACTTTGCCGAGATTCGCGACAACTGGCAGGAGAGCCTGCCCAAGATGATCGCCGCGGCGAGCGAGGTCCCGCCCGAGACCCGCGAGCTCATCAAGCGCGTTATCGCCGCCCTTCTGCGCGCCGCCACCGTGGGCAAAGTCGCAGGCGCCGCCAGTCGCGCCGCCGATGCGGCAGGGCAGTTCATAGAGGCCGCATCGCAGGCGGCGAGCGAGCTCTCCGCACAGCTGCCGGCAAGCACCCAGGATGCGGCCGCGATCGCACGCTTGGGCGAGCAGGTGGACGCCGACGCCCTAAAGAGTCTCGCGCGCTTGGCCGAGCTCTACCGGGTCGAGGAGTAGCCGGCCCGCCCCTCGGCTTTCTTCTTTGCCAGCGAGCCCGCTCCGCTCGGCACGCATCGCGCGCCCGCATCGGCCTGCCCCCGCATTGTCCGCCCGCATCGGCTTGCCCCCCCCGCGTCGGCCTGCCCCCGCATTGCGCGCCCGCGCGGTATACTGGTTCCTCGTTTGCGCCCCGCGCGCGACCGTCTCTACCGTAAAGGAAGCTCCATGCAGATAAACCACGCCGTCTTGCACGTCCTCGACTTCGAGTCCGCCGTGAACGTCCTCTCCGAGCGCGAGCTTGCCTTCGATACCCGCGCCGTGCGCTCGTTTGTGAGCAAGCACCTCTCGCGCGCGCGTGCGGCTGCCGACAATCGTCGCGGGGAGTTTGCCGAGGACAGCGCCTTTGCCGGCGAGCTCAAGCGTTACTTCTTTGGCGAGCGTGAGTTCCTCGACCTCTCGCAGCAGGTGGCCGAGTTCCTCTCGGGCGAGCTTTCGCGCGCCGATAAGCTCGAGTCCACCGATGTGCTGGTGGCGGATTTTGACGACGATGACGACGTCCGCTGGTTTGCGGTGCTTCTGCTCACGAGCCGTATGGCCTTTATGCACGAGGTCGACAACGCGCAGGGCGCCACCGCCTGCGACATTGCGCGCCACTACGCCATCCTGCCCGCGCCCTCGCAGAAGCTCACCTCCTACGCGCTCGTGCGTGCGAGCTCGCTCGAGGTCCTCTACCAGGACAAGGCGAGAAGTATCGCCGGCGCCGATCGCATGCTCATCCCCGAAGGGCTCCTCCAGTGCAGCGAGGGCGTGTCGAGCAAGCAGGTGATGGACACCGTTGCCCGCGTGGTCGCCGAGGTTGCCGAGGAACACGGCGCCAACACCGCCACGGCGCTCGCCGCGGCCAAGGCCGCCATGGTCGAGGCCGTGGAGGCAGACGAGGAGTTGCCGCCTTGGGACGTGGTCGACGAGGCCTTTGAGGACGAACCGGTACTTCGCGATGCCGTCAAGCAGGCGCTTGCCGCCGAGCAGGTGCCCGAGCGTGTGGTTGTGGAGCGCGCGCAGGTGGAGCGCTCGGCCGTGCGCAACATCAAGATCCGCACGGACACGGGCATCGAGATCACCATTCCGGCGGAGATGGCGGGCAACGCCGAGTACGTGAACTTTGTGAACGAGCCCAACGGCCTCATCTCCATCGAGCTCAAGAACATCGGCAGCATCCAGAATCGCTAAACGCTTTGATTTCCGTTGAAAAATACGGAATATGTATGGTGCCCGGCAGGCCTTGAAAAAGCCTGCCGGGCACCGGTGGTTTGAATGGCTTCGAGCTCTCTACAGCTGACGCAGACCCTCCTCGAGGCCGGTCTTGCTGTCTGTCTTGTCGTCACGCTGCTTCAGCGGCGACCACGGCGCGACGGCCCACGTGCACGCCCTCGAGGACCACCGCGTTCGCGCCGATCATGACGTCGTCCTCGATGATGACGGGCGTGGCGCTGGCGGGCTCCACCACGCCGGCGAGCACGGTTCCGGCGCCGATGTGGCACCTCTTGCCCACGGTAGCGCGGCCGCCCAGGACGGCGCCCATGTCGATCATGGTGCCCTCGCCAATCACGGCGCCGATGTTCACGATCGCACCCATCATGATGACGGCGTTGTCGCCGATCTCCACCTGGTCGCGGATGATCGCGCCGGGCTCGATGCGGGCGTTGACGCCCTTGAGGTCGAGCAGCGGCACGGCGGAGTTGCGGCAGTCGTTCTCAATCTCAAAGTGGGCGATGTCGTCCTTGCAGCGCTCGAGCACGGGCTCGAGGTCGGCCCAGTTGCCGTAGACGATACGGCATTTGCGCCCGCCGTAGACGCGGACGGGGTCGGCAGCGCCCGCGCCGTCGCCCGCCTCCCAATCGATGTGGGCGCCGCTCTTCTCGCGGACCGTGAGCTTCACGGGCGTCTTCTTGGGCGCGCGGGCGATGAAGTCGATGATTTCCTGTGCGTTCATGCATCAAGCCTTTCGTGTGGTGTCAGTCGAACTCGTGGTGCCAGTCGATATTGTGGCGACAGCAAAAGTCGTGGTATCAGTCGAACATGAGCTGGTCAAAGGTGTAGAAACCCTTCTCGCGGCCGATAAGCCGCGCGGCCGCGGCGAGTGCGCCGTGGACAAAGATCTCGCGGCTTTCGGCGCGGTGGGTCAGGGTGACCTCCTCGCTCGGGCCAAAGAAGTGCACCTCGTGCACACCGGCAACGGTGCCACCGCGCAGCGAGTGCATGCCGACCTCGTGGGCGTCGCGCGCGCCGCACATGCCCGAGCGGCCAAAGACGGGAGCGTATCCGTCGTCGCCGGCCTCGGCGTGCGTGCCCACGACCTCGTCGAGGAGCATCTTGGCGGTGCCGGAGGGCGCGTCTGCCTTCTGGTTGTGGTGGGTCTCGACAATCTCGACGTCATAGCCGGGGAGCTCGCGCGTGGCCTGGGCGGTGAGGTGGCGCAGTGCCGCCACGCCGATGGAGTAGTTGCCCGACCATACAACCGGTGCCACCTCGCCAAGCGAGCGGATCTGGGCGAGCTCGTCGTCGCTATAGCCCGTGGTGCCCGAGACGAGGGCAGCTCCCGTGCGGCGCACGTAGGCGGCGACGGCGTCGAGTGCCGCTACGTTTGAGAAGTCGATAATGGCATCCGCCGCGGGCGCATTCTCAAGCTCGGAGAGGTCGAAGCCAATCTGCGCCACGACCTCAAACGCCGGCTCGCCCAACGCGTCCTGCGCAGCCTCGGCAAAGGTGCGGATGAGCGTACCCATGCGGCCCGCTCCCATGATTGCGATCTTATGCAAGGATGCCAGCTCCCTTCATGGCCTCGGTGAGTTGCGCGCGCGTGCTGTCTGCCATGGGGCAGAGCGGCAGGCGGTAGTTCGCGCCAATCATGCCCATCTGCGCGAGGGCCTCCTTCACGGGGATGGGGTTCACCTCGCTAAAGAGCGCGCGCACGAGCGGCAGCCCCGCAATCTGGATCTGGCGGGCGCGGTCGACGTCGCCGTCGAGATAGGCGCGCACCATATCGTGCACGAGCCGGGGCTGGACGTTTGCCCAGACCGAGATGACGCCCGAGGCGCCGAGGCTCATGAGCGGCACGACCATGTCGTCGTTGCCCGAGAACATCTTGAAGGTGGCCCCGAGCGTATGCGCGATGTCGGCGGCGTACGCGATCGACCCGCTCGCCTCCTTGATGGCCATGATGTTCTCGTGCTCGGCCAGGCGCTCGACATTCTTCACGCTGATGGAGCAGCCCGTGCGGCCGGGGATGTTGTAGAGGATGCAGGGTACGTCCACCGCGTCGGCGACGGTGGCGAGATGGCGGTAGATGCCCTCCTCGTTCGCCTTGTTGTAGTAGGGGGTGATGATGAGCAGGCCGTCGGCGCCCAAGCGCTCGTACGAGCGGCTCTTGGCGAGCATCGTGGCGGTCGAGTTTGACCCCGATCCCGCGATGACGGGCACCCGCCCGGCGACGCGCTCGACCACAAAAGCGCAGACCGCGTCGTCCTCTTCATCGGTCATGGTCGAGCTCTCGCCCGTGGTGCCGAGCGTGAGGATCGCGTCGGTGCCGTTTGCAAGATGGAAGTCCACGAGGTTGCCGAGTGCGTCGAAGTCGACGTTGCCGTCCTCGTCAAAGGGCGTCACGAGCGCGACGATCGAGCCTTCCAGATCTCTGATGTCCATGGGTTACTCCTCTCCGTCTTTCGACGTAGTTTTAGCCATGTGTCGCTCGGCGCATGCGAGCACGCGCTGCCCCGCATCGGTCACGCCGACCGTCGCGAGGTAGTCGAGCGGGGTCTCCGCCCGGCGGATGAGCTCGCAGTTGCCGTCCCGGTGCAGGAGCACCTCAGCGGAGCGGAGCCGGGCGTTGTAGTTGTAGCCCATGGAGTGGCCATGGGCGCCGGCGTCGTGGATAACAAGGAGGTCGCCAATCTCAACCTCGGGAAGCTCCCGGTCGATGGCGAACTTGTCGTTGTTCTCGCAGAGTCCGCCCGTCACGTCGTAGGTGCGCGTCGCTTCGGCGCGGCTCTTGTCGGGGCCGCCCTCCTGACCGACGACGGTGATGTGGTGGTAGGCGCCGTACATGGCGGGGCGCATGAGGTCGGCGGCGCAGGCATCGACACCGATGTAGTCCTTGTAGATGCGCTTCTCGTGGAGGGCGCGGGTCACCAGGCAGCCGTAAGGGCCCATCACGAAGCGGCCCATCTCGGTGAAGATGGACACATCTCCCATGCCGGCGGGCACGAGGATCTCTTCAAAGGCGCGCCGCACGCCCTCGCCGATGGCGCGGATGTCGTTGGGGGTCTCGCCGGGGCGATAGGGGATGCCCACACCGCCGGAGAGGTTCACGAACGTCACATGCGCCCCGGTCTCGCGCTCGAGCCTAACCGCAAGTTCAAAGAGGATCCGCGCGAGCGCCGGGTAGTAATCGTTGGTAACCGTGTTGGAGGCCAAAAACGCGTGGATGCCAAACTCCTCGGCACCGCGGTCCTTGAGCATGCGGAACGCCTCAAAGAGCTGCTCCTCGGTCATGCCGTACTTGGAGTCGCCGGGGTTATCCATGATGCCGTTGGCAAGCCTGAAGAGGCCGCCGGGGTTGAAGCGGCAGCTCACCGTACGCGGAATAGGACCGGCGACCTGCTCGAAGAAGGGAATGTGCGTGATGTCGTCAAAGTTCACGATGGCGCCGAGCTCGCGTGCAAGTGCAAAGTCGGCGGCGGGCGTGTCATTCGACGAGAACATGATGCTGTGTCCTGTGACGCCCGACCCCTCGGCAACCATGAGCTCGGTGGCACTCGAGCAGTCAAGCCCGCAGCCGCGCTCGGTGAGGAGCTTGATAAGGGCGGGGTTGGGGTTTGCCTTGACGGCGAAGTACTCCTTGAACCCAGGGTTCCAGGCAAAGGCCTCGTGGATGGCGTCGATGTTGTCGCAGATGCCCGCCTCATCGTAGAGATGAAACGGGGTGGGGAAGTGCTCTGCGATTGAAACGAGTTGGTCTTTAGTGACAAACGGCTGCTTGGCCGTGTACGCGGCGGTCGCAGCGACGGTATCGCGCTCTGTCATGCGAGCTTCCTCTCGAGTAGCGCTCCTGCAGATGGCAGACAGTCCCGCGGGTGTTTCCCGCTGGCCCACCCGGTGCCCGTGCCCGAGCGACCGAGTTCGGCGGGGTCGCCTCTTCGCGGGGTCAATGCCTGCCGGCTCACCCGCGGGTCATCTCGCCCGCTCCTCTATCGAGTTTAGCCACTGTAGCATATAAAAGCACCTGCCCACAACTGCATCTAACGCAGAATGTATGCGTGTTGCCGTTGGGTTTCTTGGCTCGGCGCACTGAAGGTCGGCGCGATAAGAGAGAGGGCCTGCGCCATTTTTGTGATGCGGCGCTACGGCTACAATGGGGCGGTACATTGACAAGGAGGCCGCTATGCTCAACAATCAGACCGCTGCTCTCGAGGAGCTCACGCGCTACCGCCGCGACCTGCATCGCATCCCTGAGCTCGATTGCGACCTGCCCCAGACCATCGCCTACGTAAAGGGCGTGCTCGAGGGGCTGTCGTGTGCCGTCTTTGAGCCGTGCGAGGGTGCGGTCTGCGCCTATTTCGACTTGGGTCGCCCGCACACAGTCGCCGTCCGCTCAGATATGGACGCCCTGCCCGTCACCGAGGCGACGGGCCTGCCGTTTGCGAGCGAGCACGCCGGATGCATGCACGCCTGCGGGCACGACGGGCACATGGCCATGGCGCTCGCTGCCGCCACCTGGGTCGATCGCGTCCTTTCCGGTGCCGAGGGCGCCTTCGACGCGTCCGCTTTTCCCCGGAACATCCTCTTTGTCTTCCAGCCCGCGGAAGAGACCACGGGCGGCGCCAAGTACGTGTGCGAGAGCGGTGTCTTCGAGCGCACCGCCACCGAGCGCATCTTCGGCTTCCATCTCTGGCCCGATCTGCTCGAGGGCGTCGTCGCGTCGCGCCCCGGCGCGCTCCTCGCGCGATCGAGTGAGACCACGCTTACGTTCCACGGCGTCTCGAGCCATATCGCCAAGTGGCGCGAGGGACGCGACGCACTGGGCGCCGCGGCGCGCTTTGTCGTGGGGTCGAAGTGGCTTTCCAACCGGCTCGCGCAGGACGAGCCCATGACGCTGCGTTTTGGGCGTCTCGATGCGGGCACGGTGCGAAACGCCGTTGCCGCCGAGGCGCGCGTCGAGGGGAGCCTGCGGGTCTTCTCAGATGTGATGTTCGACCGCGCACGCGAGGAGGTCCGCGCCCTTGCAAGCACCGCGGCGGAGGAGGAGGGCGTGAGCTTCGACCTCACGTTCTCGGAGGGCTATCCGCCCGTGGTAAACGACGACGCGCTCTACGCGGAGGTCGCCGGCGCCCTTACTGACATGGAAACCGTGCCCGAGCCCCTGCTCATCGCCGAGGACTTTGCGTTCTACCAGCGCTGCATTCCGGGAGTATTCATGCTGCTTGGCACGGGGACGGGCATTCCGCTTCATGCGGACACCTTCACCTTTGACGAGCGCGTGCTCGTGCGCGGTCTTGAGACCTATCAGCGGCTGCTCGTCCTCGGCTAGGTTTCGTGGCGAAAGCGCAAAGACGGATCTCTCTGGAGCTTTAAGCATGGACTACCGCTCTGCGGCGGAGGATGCTCCATTTAGCTTGGAGATGAGCGCTTCCTGCAGCACCTGAGAGAAGTTGAAGCCGCATTCTGCCGCCTTGGCATTGAGCCATGCGGGTAGGGTAACGGTCCTGCTGACCGATCGCGTGCGGTTTGCCATGCGAACGGATGGCATATAGACGTCGACCAGCACGGTTTTTTCGCGGTCGCTGGTGGCGATATCGCTCATTAGCGAAGGTTCGGGAATATCCTCCCCATCCTGCTCAAGCCCAAAAAGCGTAATGCCGAGGAGCTCTCGTGCAGAGAGGAGGGCGTCCCGTTCGTCTTTGCCGGAAGTTGCGACATCTAGATCTGGGAACGATACCGATATTTCCTCGTCCGGCTCGTAGCCAAAGACAGCGGGAAACATGTAGCGCTCTGGCATCTTCATCTGACGACCTCCTCGGTTTCGTGATGAATAGCCTCTCACAATCTCCTCCTACAATAACACATATAACAATATGTGTCGCTTTGATAAACCGGCTAAGACTGAGGCTATCGAGGAGGTCTCACTGTTTTCCTCTGCCTTCTTACGGGGTTCTGACCAGCTTCTGAAGGAGATCTAAGTATTCTCACAATTGCACTGCTAGTCGCTTTGGGTGACTCGCTTGGCTGGCAATACGCCTGAACAATACCGCTGGAAAACAACTCGCAATCTACATGTGCTGTTTGGTTTCTTGGGGGTTTGCGTGCGCCCTGTTCGTGCCGGCGGCGTTTGCGCGTATCATAGTCAGCGTATGTGATGCGCAGGGTGCGCCGACGTTTAGGAAGGGGAGGACGCGCATGGTCATGAAGCTCGCAGCGCTCGTCATCTCGGCGATCTTCCGCGTCTTCTCGCTTTTTCCGCAGCGCAAGAAGATCGCGCTGCTCTCGCGTCAGTCGGCCCGTCCCTTTGATTTTGAGCTCTTGGAGCCGGCGCTTGCCCGGGCCTTCCCCGATTACAAGATCATCTGGTGCTGCGTGACGCAGGGCGGCAAAATGACGGTCTTGCTCATGTTGAAGCAGCTCTGGCATGTCGCCACCGCAGAGGTCTGCCTGGTAGACGGGTACGTCCCCGCTGTTTCTATCCCCAAGGGGCCGCGTCGCTCGGCCTGCATCCAGCTTTGGCACGCGCTCGGCGCCGTCAAGAAGTTCGGTTTTCAGTCTCTTCACACCGCCGCCGGGCGCTCGCCCGAGGCGGCGCGCGCGTTCTCTATGCACGCTGGCTACAACTGCATCGTCGCCGGGTTCAGCGGCGCGGTGCCTGCGTTTGCCGAGGCTTTTGGCTACACCGAGGACAAGTTTTTGCCACTCGGCCTTCCGCGCTGCGACTATCTGATTCGCCCGGAGTATGCCGAGGAGCGCACCGCGCGCGCCGCCTCCCTCGCGGCTCAGGTTGCGTCGTTGCCGGCGTTCGCCGCCGCGGACGGCGCCGCCTCTGTGAAGCGCCCTGTGGTCCTGTATGCCCCCACCTTCCGCAAGAACAACGCCAACCCCGCTTGGCTAGCCGACGCGGTCTGCGCGCTTGACGCGGCGCTTCCCGCCGAGGCCGTACTCGTAGTGTCGGCGCACCCGCTCGACGTGGAGCACCTCGAGGGCCGCTCGCTTACCCGCCGCGTGCTCGTTGCGCGCGACACCGCCACTATCGACGCAATTCATGTGGCTGACTATGTGGTGACCGATTACTCCGCCGTGGCGTTCGAGGCGCTTCTTGCAGGCAAGAAGACCTACTTCTACGTGCCTGATATCGAGGAGTACCGCACCTCGCCCGGCCTTAACGTCGATCCCGTCGCAGATGCGCCGACCATCTCCACGGCAGACGCCGCTGAGCTCGCGGACCGTATCGCGTCCGATCTTGCGGAGGGTACCTATGACGCCGCGGGTGCCCGCGCGTTCGCCCACGCCTACGGTATCGACCCAGATCCAACCTACTGCGCCGTTGACGCCATTGTCGACGTGGTGCGCACCTACCTCAAGAACTAGGGGACCGCTCATGGACGACAACGCCATCAAGATGGTCGAGAACGCTCAGGCGACGGGCGTGCAGGTTGCCGATGCGGACGCACCGCGCGTCCTCATCGAGCAGGATCCCGGCTTTGCCGCGGCGCATCCGCACGTGGGCGTGCGCCGCGTGCTCACCTACGGCACGTTCGATTTGCTCCATTACGGGCACATCCGTCTTCTGCAGCGCGCCGCCGCGCTCGGCGACTACCTGATCGTCGCCCTCTCCACCGACGAGTTCAATGCGGCCAAGGGCAAGCGCAGCTTCTACCCCTATGAGGTGCGCCGCGAGATGCTCGAGGCTATTCGCTACGTGGACCTGGTGATTCCCGAGAGTTGCTGGGAGCAGAAGCGCTCCGACGTGGAGACCTACCGGGTCGATGTGGTCTGCATGGGTAGCGACTGGGCGGGCGACGAGCGTTTCGAGTCCCTGCGCGACCTGTGCGACGTGGTCTACCTCGATCGCACGGACGGCATCTCCACCACCGACGTCAAGAGCCGCCTCAAGGGCTAGGTCGACCCGCGCGTACGATCCTTTGGTTCCGAATCGCAGCGTCGCGCGGCATCGCGCTGTCCGCACATGGTGTCAAAACATATCAGGCTGCTCCCGCCACGACTCTCCCACACCGAAAAGAAGTGTCCGTTACCCGAATCACGTTGCACTCATGTCGTTTGATGGGCATAACTTGAATGTGCCTGTGTAAAACGGACGAGAGGAGAAAAACCATGGCATTTCCTGAGGGTTTCCTGTGGGGCGGAGCTACTGCTGCCAACCAGTGCGAGGGCGCATGGGATGTTGACGGCCGCGGACCGGCCGAGACCGACATGCTCACGGGCGGCACGGTCGACACCCCGCGCATGCTGACCTACCGCATGCCCGACGGCACCGAGGGCGCCGTGCCCCAGTGGGATGGCCTGCCCAAGGGCGCCAAGCTCGCCGTGCTTGACGGATATCTCTATCCCAACCACGACGGCATCGACTTCTACCATCACTACAAGGAGGACATCGCGCTTTTTGCCGAGATGGGCTTCAAGCAGTACCGCATGTCCATCTCCTGGAGCCGTATCTACCCCAAGGGCATCGAGGACGAGCCCAACCAGGCCGGTCTCGACTTCTACCGCAACGTCTTCCTGGAGCTCCAGAAGTACGGCATCGAGCCGCTCGTGACCATGTGGCACTTCGACACCCCCAACTACATCGAGGAGGAGCTCGGCGGTTGGGAGAACCACGACACGATCGCGCTCTTTGACAAGTACGCCAAGACGATCCTGACCGAGTACAAGGGCCTCGTGAAGAACTGGCTCACCTTCAACGAGATCAACAACACCATCTCGTTCCTCGGCATGATGGCCCCCGCCACCGACGAGCAGTTCCAGGGCGCCTATCAGCACCTGCACAACAAGTTCGTCGCGAGCGCGCACGCCGTCAAGATGGCGCACGAGATCGACCCCTCCTACAAGGTGGGCTGCATGATCTGCGGCATCGTCGACTACCCGCTCACCCCTGACCCCGACGACGTGATCGCCAACCGCTACATGTGGGAGAAGAGCCTCTTCTACTGCGGCGACGTCCAGTGCAAGGGCAAGTACGGCACCTATGCCAAGCGCCTGTGGGACGAGCACAACGTGAAGCTCGAGATTACCGATCAGGACCTCAAGGACCTCGCCGAGGGCCCGGTGGACTTCTACACCTTCAGCTACTACCAGTCCGCCTGCGTGACCACGCACACCGATGCCGAGACCACCAAGGGCAACATGACCATCGGTGCCAAGAACCCCTACCTCACGGCATCCGACTGGGGCTGGCAGATCGACCCCAAGGGCCTGCGTTACTTCCTCGAGCTCATCTACGATCGCTACGAGAAGCCGCTCATGGTCGTGGAGAACGGCCTCGGTGCGTACGATGACCTCGTCGAGGGCGAGAACGGCGAGATGACCGTTCACGATCAGTACCGCATCGACTACCTGCGCGAGCACGTGAAGGAGATGGAGATCGCCATCGAGCACGGTGTCGACCTCATCGGTTACACCACGTGGGGCTGCATCGACCTCGTCTCCGCCGGTACCGGCGAGATGCGCAAGCGCTACGGCTTCATCTACGTCGATAAGAACGACGATGGTACGGGCAGCTACGCGCGCTACAAGAAGGACTCCTTCGCCTGGTACAAGAAGGTCATTGCGAGCAACGGCGAGGACATCGCCTAGCGCAAGCAGAGCGAAGGTGCTGCGCACGCGGGGCGGCGGGTCAGCCTTGCCCACCGGCAGAGGTGAGCGATAAGGCGTAAAGCCGCGCTCGGCGGGCTGCAATCGCGCCTGAAGATGCGAAAACCGCCGCCGGTCCCGTAAGAGGGGCCGGCGGCGGTTTACGTTTTCAGGTGTGATTACCGCTGTGTCATCCGTTTCGCGTGTTCAAGTCGTTTATGAGCGTTTAATTATGCCTCTTCTGCCAACACAGGACGATACGATCGAAAAACGTCAGGGAAATACCAGTTGAGTGCTTTACAAGACTAAAGTAGCGATGCTGTCTTTTGCGCAATACGCTCATAACCGACTTGAACATACGCTTCCTGGTAGGCGGCGGAGCTATAGCGCTTCCTCCGGCGCCCCCATGGCGTCACGCGTGAGGCTCGAGATATGGGCGAGTACGGACAGGTGCCGGTTGAGGACGTTCACGATGCGGCCCACGACAACGGCGGATATTACCGTTCCCACTCCGACCCCCGCGACGCGTCCGAGCAACAGGAACGAGAGTGCAAGCGCCACCACAACGAGCGTGGTGTCAAACGCTGCCTTGCAGCTGCCGAAGGGCTTTTGCGTAACGGCGTTGATGGCGCGCACGATGCCCTCGCCGGGAACGAGGATAACGTTGGGTGCGACCTCGATGGCGATGCCGAGGGCAAGCAGAATGCAGCCAACGGCGAGCGTCACCGCCTGGGCGGGAAGGGCTGCGAGTGCGATGGGGGAGAGGGCAAGCGCGCTCACATCGATAAGCGAGCTGAATACGATGTTGACGATCACCTGCAGAAACTGCACCGGTTTGAAGTCACGGCGCAGCAGGGCGACCTGCCCCGCGATAAAGAGCATGTTGACGATGAACGTAAAGGCGCCAAAGGAGAGGCCGGACGCCTCGGCGAGTACGTAGGCCACGCACGAGATGGCGCCGACGCCTAGGTCGGACTTGGCAATGAGCGCGATGGCAAACGAGTTGATCATGACGCCGAGGGCAAACCACAGGTATCGGGCGACCAGGTGGTTGCGCCGCACGGTCTCCATCGCCGGGGTGCGGCGGTTGGTTCGTTGGGCGAGGGTCATGCTACGCTTCGCCCCCGTTTCGCTTGAGGTTGCGTATGACGCGCGCGAGGAGGTCCGAGAGCTGGCGCCGCTCGTCCTCGGTAAGACCGTCGAGGGCGACCTCGTCGACGCGCGCCGCGTTGTCGGCGGCAACATGCGCACGCTCGGTGCCGTGTTCGGTCAAAAGCACGCACGCCTCGCGCCGGTTGTCCGCTCGAGCGGAGCGCTTGATGAGGCCGTCTGCCTCCATGCGCGTAAGGATGCTCGTGACCGTTGACTTGTCGAGCGCGCAGCCCTCACCAATCTCTTTCTGCGTGCAGCCGTTGTGCGTGGTGAGGTACTGGAGAATCTTCGGTTGGCCGGGCGTGAGGCCCGCGGCGCGGGTGAGGCGCGTGATGGCCCGGTTGGAATGGCTGAACGCTATCAGCAGCTGCCAGTCGATGTTGCGCTCCCAAGGGTCGATGTCTGCCACGGCTCCTCCAAAAGTTTGAAGTAAAACTGTTTGTAAACAAACTAACAAAGAAAGCATGCATCGTCAACGTATGGTCTCTGGAGGAGGCGCCATAAGAAAAAGAGGGACGCCCGTAGGCGCCCCTCCTAACCAGTCTGCTGTGTGACTGAGAGCTTAGAGCTTGCGGACGTTGGAAGCCTGCAGCTTGCCGTTCTGACCGGTCGTGACGTCGAACTCGACGCTCTCGCCCTCGTCGAGGGTCTTGTAGCCGTCCATCTGGATCTCAGAGAAGTGAACGAACAGGTCATCCCCGTCCTCGCGGGAGATGAAGCCGTAGCCCTTCTCGGGGTTGAACCACTTAACCGTACCTTGTGCCATGACGTGCCTTTCTTTCGTGCCCTTGCGGGCAAAAGGTGCGCTTTCGCGCGAAACTTGAGCGCGGCCGTTTGGCCGCGAGGGATATGGTACCCCACTGGAGCGCGCTTCAAGCAGACAAGTTTTCGGGTTTCCATTTCGCGAAATCGGCTCTTTTGCTTGCACATGCGGTAGCAGGCACATCTTGATGGGAGTCTTTTAAGCGGACGCCTTAGCTCGCAGCTAATGAAACGCAACGGCTTCTTTCCCATACTGTGACGTACCGCAGAAGCGGATCGCGGATCAGAACAGGAAGGACAGGTTATGGCAGAGCAAATGGGGAGCAAGTCGCGTTCGGTCGCGGCTATCGTCGGCTTGGTGTTGGGGATTCTTGCCATCGTTATGTCTTGGATGCCCATCATCAATAACTTTGCGTTTGTCATCGGTGGCATCGGACTCGTATTTGCCATCGTGGGGCTGGTCGGCGTGCTCCGCGGCAAGAAAGCCGGTAAGGGTCTGGCAATCGCCGCGCTGGTGGTGAACGTGCTTTCGATCGCCATCGTGTTGGGCACGCAGAGTATGTATTCAGCGGCTCTGGATGACGCCGCGAACGGCCCGGACGTCGTTGCTTCCGAAACGTCGAGCGCGGAAGGGGGCGAGGGCGAGTCGGCTGCCGGAAATACTCCCGAGACAGATAATCTCGCCGTTGGAACTCCCGTCACATTTGAGGATGGCGTGACGATCACGGTGGACAGCGTTTCCCCCGGTCTTACCAATTACGACGGCTCGACGGTCATCGGCATTCACGTGACTTGCACCAACAACGGCGAGGGTGAATACGACTACAACAGCTACAGCTGGAAGGGCAGGGACGCGCAGGGTGCTGCGACCGACCCGGTGTATTACTCCGAGGCGTCCGATGACCTTTCGTACGGCACGCTGGCACCCGGCGGAACGGTAGCCGGTAGCGTGTACTTCGAGGGCGATAGCGTGTCCGCGCTGTACTATCCGACCATTATCGCCGACGCCCCGGCTGCAACCTGGGCCATCGCCTAAGTATGGCTGACGAGCGAGGACGCCGTCCGTTCTCGTCTCATCCCCATACCGAAGACCGCAACCGCGACCGGCTGCGCGACAATCGCGCCCGGTCGCGTGTTCTCAAACGCGTGCGGCGCGCTATAGTTCTGGGTGAAGCCGAGGCGCACGCCAGCTCGGCTGCATTGCAACAAATCGATCGGAGCGGGGAGGGGGATACGATGGGTGAGAGTTTGGCGTCGGAGCCTTTGACAGAGGAGCTTCTGAAAGAGCTTCTTGCCGCGCCCGACCCCGCCTCCTTTGCCGAGGAGCACGGCATCGCGCGCCGGACGCTTTCCGAATATCTGAATCAGCTGCTGGATGAGAAGGGGCTCAAGCGCTCGGACGTTGTCCATGCCGCGGGCATCAACGACACCTTTGGCTATCAGATCTTCAAGGGGCAGCGCGGCGCCGGGCGCGACAAGGTGCTCTGCTTGGCGCTCAGCATGGGATGCGATTTGGTCGAGACGCGTCGCCTTCTGCAGGCCGCGGGCGTCAACGAGCTCTACTGCAAAGACAGGCGCGATGCCATCATCATCTTCTGCATCGACCATGGCTACGGTCTCCAGCGCACCGACGAGGAGCTCTACCGCCTCGGTGAGGAGACGCTCGGCGAGTGAGCGGCGGTAGTGCGGCGCGAAAGCCGTGCCGTCCGATAGCCGGGCGGACGCTGCCGGTGTCTGATACCATGGGCGCTATGGATACGGAAGGCATGACAGACGATCTGGCCGCGTACCTCGAGGCTGTGGGCCGCGAGGACTCCTTTGTTGTGGAGAGACGCTTAGGAGGGGGAGAGCGCGCCACGGAGCTCGTGCGCTTTAGAGGCGCGGGCGCCACGGCCCTCGGCCCGTTTGTGCGCAAGCGCATCGATTTGGCGTCGGGCCTTGGAGGCGCGTATGAGACGCTGCATGAGCTGCAGCGCGCGGGGCGCCGCTTCGTCCATCTTCCGCTTATCGTCGATTGCTATAAGACGGGCACGGAGCTTGTGGTCGTCTCCGAGTACGTGCCCGGAGAAACCCTCGGGGAGGTCGTGCGCGCCCGCGGGGCATCGCTCGCGCTCGCGCAAGAGGTGTTTCCCGGGGTGTGCGACGCGGTTGAGGAGCTGCACAGCGCGTGCGACCCGCCTCTCATCCACCGTGACCTCAAGCCGCAGAACATCATCGTCGCGCCTGCGGGGCTCTTCCTTATCGACTTTGGCATCGCACGTCGCTTCCGTGAGAAGGCGGAGACAGATACCGTGCGTTTTGGTACGCGCGCGTACGCACCGCCCGAGCAATACGGGTTCGGCCAGACCGACGCGCGGAGCGACATCTACGCCCTCGGCGGCATTCTGTGGTATTGCCTGGCCGGGAGCGATCCTTCTGCGTCGCTCGTACCGCACGAGATGTCCGAGCGGGTGGGCGAGAGGCTCTCTGGCGTCATCTGCAAGGCCATGGCGTTCGATCCGGCGGAGCGCTTCCAAAGCGCCGCAGAACTCGCGCGTGCCTTTCGAGAGGCCGTTGGCGAGGCGGCTGGCGCTGCTAAAGACTGCGCGCCCATCGCGGCGGGAGATGCCCGTCAGGCGGATGAGGGGCGCGGGAGTGGCTTTTTCCGTACCCACCTATTGGGCGTTGCACGCAATGTCGTGCTCCTACTGATCGCACTCGCCTGCATTCCCCAGGCCTGGCAGGGCGTGGC
This sequence comes from uncultured Collinsella sp., assembly GCA_949288855.1. Lineage (GTDB taxonomy): Bacteria > Actinomycetota > Coriobacteriia > Coriobacteriales > Coriobacteriaceae > Coprousia. The sequence goes on from CASELS010000020.1 coordinate 17,976, forward strand.
CGCCCCTCAGGCGGAGTATGCCGGCAAGTCGCTGTGGTACCTGATTGCGCTCAACTTCCTGCTGACGCTGCCTTTGGTGTGGGGCGCGCTCTATCTTGCGATGGACCGCACCGTGCTTGCGCGCCTCATCCCCGGCCTCGCCCAGAGAAGCCGCCTCAAGGACGCGTGCATCATCGGTATCTACCTCGCCATCGCCTTTGTTATCGCGCTGTTCATCCCGTCATCGTGAGGCGATTCGGCTTATCTCGTATCTAAGCTCCGGACGATTCGTCGCCTTGAGGGATGAGCGCCATATTTGGGGGATGCGGCGCCATAGGAAAAGGGCCCCTTGCGGGGCCCCGAGTCGCTTGTGCGATGTTAGATCCGCGCCATCTGGCCGCTGACCTTGTTGTACCAGTCCTGCCACGTGGGAGGGCAGTACTTCTGCGCGGCAGCGGGTGTAAGCGTGGTGCCGTAGACGCGCTTGAGGTACGAGACGTGGTAGGTGATGGCCTCGCTCCAGCTGCCAAAGGCAAGCCAGCCACCGCCGGCGCGGCTCATGCCCCAGGCGTTGAAGCTGTTGGCGCAGTGGGCGCCCTTGGTGCTCTCGATGCAGCTGATGGCGGGGGACCAGCGGGGGTCGACGCCGGTGTTCCACGAGCACTCGGCAAAGATGGCGCCGGTGCCTGCGAGCGGGGAGCCTGCCAGGTAGGCGTTGATGCGGCTCGTCCACTCGGCAATGAACTCCTCGCGGGAGAGGTTCCAGTTGACCGCACCGGAGGGGACCGTGTTGGTGACGGTCTGACCGGTCTGAGTGGCGGTGCTGTTGGGGTTGTCACCGCTCTCACCGGTGCCTTCCGCGGGAGCGGTCTGCTCCTCGGGGGTCTCTGCGGCAAGTGCTGCGAGCTCGGCGGCAGCCTCAGCCTCGGCCTTTGCCTGCGCGGCGGAGCGGGCCTGCTGCGCCTCGGCGAGAGCGCTGGCGGCGGCCTTCTTCTGCTCCTCGAGCTGGGCCTTGGCCTGATCAAGCTCGGTCTTCTGACGCTGGAGCTCCTGCTCCTTGGCGTTGAGCTCCTCGATGGCGGCGTTGTTGGAGGACTGGATCTCGTCCATGTAGACGACGCTCGTGATGAGGTCGTTTAGGCTCTGCGACTTGAGTACGAAGCTCACGAGCGGGTTGGAGTTGCTCTGATACTTGTACGCGTCGCGCATGGCCTGGCTCGCCTCGGCCTGAAGGGCAGGAATCTCTGCCTCAATCTCGGCGATGCTAGCGGTGTTCTCGTCGACCTTCTGCTGCAGCTCGTCCAGCTTGGACGCGGCCTCGTCGTAGGCGGCGGCGTACTGGTCGACCTGGCTCTCCGCCGCGGCGAGCTCCGCCTGGGTCTCCGCCGAGACGGCATAGGCCGCGGTGGGGGAGACAAGGGGGGTCGTCGCGAAGGCGACAGCGAGGGCGGCGCACGTGAGTGCGCGCGCCGGGCGCTGTGCGATGACGCTGATGATCGAGCGGTTGGAATCTCGCATAGAAGTCCTCGTCCTCGAGATACGACATACCGAATGTGCAGTAGCAAGTATAGTACGGCTCTTTTAAAGAATAACCCCCTACCCAATCCTTAAGGCTCAAGTTGAAGGTTTAAGATTAGGCGCGACCTGCGGCTTTGGCGCATCGTTGAGAAACTGTGGAGTTTCAAGCTCATGTTTAAGGTTAAGGCTTGGGTTTACCCGGTGTCCGCGCGTATCCGCATGTCACGTCGGCTTTGAGCTGTTTGAGATGGGGAACGTGTAGGTACGCCCCGGGTTGGGCCCGCAGCGCCGTTGCGAGCGCTACACTTATACGGTTTACCATCCCGTTGCGTGCCCGTGACGGTGCCGCGCGGCGGGAGTGTATGAGTTGACCAAGAAGGGGAGAGCATGGCCCTCAGTTTTGTCGAGCGCGAGTTCATTCCCGTCCTGCTGGGCGGCGACATCAACGTGTACTCCGTGGCACGCGCGTTCTATGAGCAGTATCAGGTGCAGAGCGTGGCGTTTGGTAAGTACCACACCGGCCCCGCCTACCGCAGCCTCCTTATCGACTACCGCCCTAACGAGAAGATCGACACCGAGGAGGTCTTCCTCTCTACGGTGAACGCCTTCGCCCACGAGCATGCGGACAAGAAGATCGTGCTCATGGGCTGCGGCGACGGTTACGTGGCGCTCATCGCCCGCGCCAACGACGCCAGCACGCTCGCCGAGAACATCATCGCTCCGTACGGCCCCTTTGAGCTTATGGACAGCTGCCAGAAGAAGGAGGTTTTCTACGACCTCTGCGAGAAGCACGGCGTGCCCTACCCGCACACCTTCACCTTCACAGCTGCCATGGCGGCAGACCCGGCGCGTACCGCGGCGGCGCTCGACGCCCTCGATTTCCCGTTCCCCATGATCTTGAAGCCCTCCGATGGCATCGCCTACTGGGAGCACCCCTTTGCCTCGCAACAGAAGGCCTACACCATCGCCTCGCGCGCGGAGCTCGAGAGCGTGATTCGCGACGTTTACGCCTCGGGTTACGAGGACGACCTCATCATCCAGGATCGCGTGCCGGGCAACGACGAGTACATGCGCGTGCTAACGAGCTACTCCGACCGCTCGGGCAAGGTGCGCATGATGTGCCTGGGCCACGTCCTGCTTGAGGAGCACGGCCCGCACGCCCAGGGCAACCACGCCTGCATCATCACCGAACCCAACGACGAGCTCATGGGTGGCGTGCGCGAGCTTTTGGAGGACCTGCACTTTGTGGGCTTCTCCAACTTTGACGTCAAGTTCGACGAGCGCGACGGCTCGTTCAAGTTCTTCGACTTCAACACGCGTCAGGGCCGCAGCAACTACTACGTCACGGGCTCGGGCTTTAACGTTGCCAAGTACGTGGTGGAGGAGTACGTCTACAACCGTCCCTTCAACCCGGAGTTTGAGACGGCGCGCGACGAGCACCTCTGGACGGTCGTGCCCCGCGGCGTTATCAAGCGCTATGTCCGCGACCCCGAGCTTCGCGACCGGGCGCTGCGCCTCATGCGCGAGGGCAAGAGCGTGAACCCCGTCTTCATGAAGGGCGACTTCACGCTGAACCGGTGGCTGCGCATGGTGCACACCACCATGAACCACTTCAAGATCTTCAAGCGCTACTACCACGCGTAGCATATTTGGGGACGGGTTCGTTTTGTGCATCTCGTCCCACGTGAGTAGGCGCACGGCGACAGGAGGCGACGCACATGGAGAAGCTCGGCGTGATCGGCGGCATGGGCCCCGAGGCTACCTCGTACTTCTATGACGAGGTGGTGCGTCACACCGAGGCTTCGTGCGACCAGGAGCACCTCAACATGGTGATTCTCTCGTGCGCCTCCATGCCCGATCGCACGCGCGCCATCGAGACGGGGGAGCACACGGAGCTTCTTGCCGAGATGCGTGCGGCAACCTCGGCGCTCGAGAGCCTCAGCTGCGCGCACATTGCCATCCCGTGCAACACCTCGCACTACTTCTATAGTGAGGTGCAGGCCATGACGCGGGTGCCTATCATCCACATGCCGCGCGAGGCCGCGCGCTACGCCGCTGCGGGCGCCGTGGCGGGGGAGCGCGGCTTTGACCCTGCGCAGAGCGCGGGGCTCTTCGAGCGGCCCATCAAAAAGATCGGCATCATGGGCACGGACGGCACCGTGCGCTCGGGCGTGTACGCCCGCGCCTGTGCGGAGGCCGGAGTCGATGCGGTGGTGCCGAGCCCGGAGCGCCAGAGGGACGTGATGTCGCTCATCTACGACGACGTCAAGGCCGGGCGCGAGCCGCATTTCTACTTGTTCGAGCGCGTGCTCGAGGAGCTCACCGAGGCGGGGTGCGACCGCGTGATCCTGGCGTGCACCGAGCTCTCGGTCCTGAAGCGTTACCGCGAGATGCCGCCGTTGATACTCGACGCGATGGATGCACTCGTGCGCGAGTCGATCGTGCGCTGCGGCGCGACGTACCGCGCATAGGTATGCCCGCGCCGAGCAGGCATAGTGCGCAATCGGATTGATTAAATCGAATTGATGGTCGAGGACTGGCGTCGCCGGCTGGATTAGCTGGCGAGGAACTTCTTGCGACTGAAGAAGTTGTACCAGGTCACGCAGAAGGTGGCGATGATCTTCATGGCCTGGTAGGCGATGTTGAGCATCGTGACGCCCACAAACATAAAGACATCGTTGAGGCCGAGCCCCACGGCGGAGAGAATCGCGAAGATGGTGAACTCGCGCTTGCGGCTCATGTCATCGCGATGGTCGAACACGTAGCGCATGCTGAGCGCATAGTTGAGCGCGACCGACGCGAGGAACGAGACCGTGGTGGCAAGGAGGTAGTCGCAGCGCAGGCCCTCTACCAGAAGGACGAGCAGAAGCCAGTCAACGGCAAACGAGATGATGCCCACGGCGGCAAATTTGGCGAACTGCTGCGTCGAGGGTTTATAGAGCATGGCGCGCACGGCGTACCTCCCTTCGGTGTGACGAGATGCGGAGCGAATACCATGAGGCGGCAGGACCGTCAAGAATGGTATCCGCGAGTAACAGCAAACTATACGGTAACCGTTGCCCGCGTGGGGCGATGAGCCTCGCGTCCGCAGGAAAAGCGCGCTTTCTGCACAGTTGGGCAAAAGGCTTCCCGCGGCGGGTGAAGTTTCGAGGGTGAGAGGACGTTGTCGCCAGTGGTTGAAGGCGAGTGCATGCTCCTAATCTTGCTGTTCGCGCCCCAGCAGTCGAGTAAAATGTACACAACTATGCCCCTATGGGCCGGTGTCTTCGGGCGCCGGATGGGAGAGGAGTTATTCATGAGCGATTACGTCCTGAGCGCCGAATCCACGGCGGACTACCCGCGCTCGTTTTTTGAGGAGCGCCACATCGCGTGGGTGCCCTTCCACTACAACCTCGATGGCAAAAGCTACGCCGACGACCTCTACACCTCCATCACGCCCGAGGCGTTCTTTGACAAGATCAAGGCGGGCGCCCAACCCACGACCTCTCAGGTGGGCGTTGGCGAGTACGTGGAGCTTTGGGAGCCGTATCTCAAGGAGGGCAAGGACGTCTTGCACCTCACGCTCTCGAGTGGCATCTCGGGTTCGTACAACTCCGCCTGCATCGCTGCCGAGCAGATGAAGGCAGCCTACCCCGACCGCGTGGTGTGCGTGGTGGACTCGCTCGCCGCATCCGCCGGCTTTGGCCTCCTTATGGAGTACCTCGCCGATTTGCGCGACGACGGCATGTCGTTTGCCGACGCGTGCGCGTGGGCGGAGGCGCACAAGCGTAACCTCAACCACTGGTTCTTCGTTTCCGACCTCGACTGCCTGAAGCGCGGCGGGCGCGTGTCGGCCACGAGCGCGCTGCTCGCCAATGCCCTTAAGATCTGCCCTGTGCTGAACGTCGACCACGAGGGCAAGCTCATCCCGCGCCAGAAGATCCGCACGGTCAAGAAGGCCGTTGCCGAGCTTGTGCGCATGATGGAAGAGCATGCCGAGGGCGGGCGCTCCTATGCGGGCAAGTGCTGCCTGTCGCAGTCCAACTGCCGCGCCGAGGCGGAGGCTGTGGTTGCGGGTATCGAGGAGAAGTTCCCGCAGCTCACGGGGAAGATCGCTATCTACAACATCGGCACGGTCATCGGGTCGCACACGGGCCCCGGCACCGTTGCCCTCTTCTTTATGGGAGACAAGCGCGTCGACTAAGCTTGCGCCGACTCAACATTCGATGTGATTCCAGAATCTCACCTATCGGTAAGAATTGGTCTTGAGATATCCAGAATCTTACCTATCGGTAGGATGCGAGTGAACGTGAAGAGGGCACCCGCCTTGCGCGCGATTCGCGAAGCGGCGGCCGTAAGGCCGCACTGAGCGCGCGGGGCGGGCGCCCCTCCCCGTCAGTCAACATTGCGAGAACGTCTATCCACAGTGATCGGCAAAGGTCTCCCAGGTGACCATCTGCTCGAGCGGGATGGACTCGTCGTGCAGGTGCGCCGGATGGCTCTCCTCGCTCGGGTAGCCGAGGGGCATGATGGAGATGATGCGGTGCGTGCGCGGGATCTCGAACTGGCGCCGGAGCTCCGAGGGGTCGATGAGGCCGACCCAGCAGCTGTGGATGCCGAGCTCTGAGGCCTGAAGCATCATGTGCGTGGCGACGATGGAGGTATCCACGATGCCAAAGTCCACCACGTCGGGGTTGTGTGACGCCACGGTCATGTCGTAGGTGAGCACGAGCACCGTCGGTGCACCGAAGCGGCATTTGCTTGCGCGGTCGATCTTGGCGAGGCCCTCGGCGCTCTGGACAACGAGGATGCGCTGAGGTTGGAGGTTGCGCGCCGTAGGGGCAACGCGGCCCGCCTCGAGGATCTGCGCGAGCTTCTCGGGCTCGATGGGGTCGGGGGCGAAGCGGCGCTCGGAGTAGCGGCTCTTCGCAAGGTCTAGAAACGCCATGGCACTCTCCTGTTCTTTTTGCCCATATCGCCCCTTCAGGCATCGGGCCCGCAGCCCTTTGCTAAGCTGAGGGGAACGTAACCAGAGTGTACCCTCCCAAGCGGGGGATAAGATAGCAGGTGTTGGTATGTTTGAGATTCTTGGCGAGGTGCTCGGCCCCATTGTGCTTGTGCTTGTGGCGATCGTTGTCGCCGCGCTCCTGTACCTTGTGGTGACAACCATCAAGGCGCGGCGCGAGGAGCGCCGCGACCAGACACAGGGCGGCTCGCACCGCCGCTAGCGCACCTTCTTGCGGATGGCGGCGATGTAGAAGCCCTCGTAGAGCCGCGTGGGGCAGATAGTGAGCGTACCCGCGAGTCCATTGGCAAGCAGGGGCAGCTCGCCGCGCTCGGCGGCGTCGGCAATCGCCTGCGCGGTGGCGGGACGCGCCGGAGCGTCCTCGGCAAGCGCGCCGGTAAGGGGCATGACCTCGCAATCGCGATGCCGCCTGAGGGCGGTTATTACCTGCTCTTCGTTTTCCTGGGGGAGGATGGAGCAGGTCGAGTAGACGAGTACACCGCCCGGTTTGAGGACGGTGAGCGCCCGGTCGAGGAGCGAGCGCTGCGAGCGCGTGACCTTGGCGAGGAGCTTCTCGGTGATGCGCGCGGCAGCCTTAGCGTCGCCCGCACGCACGGTGCCCGAGCCTGTGCAGGGCGCGTCGAGCAGAATCTGATCAAAGGAGAAGAACTCGTCGAGGCGGCGCGCGTCGGTGCGCATGACGTTCACGGCGGTGACGCCGAGCTTGCTAAGGTTGAAGGTGAGCTTCTCGGCGCGCGGGGCGCTCATCTCGCAGGCGGTGAGGTGCGCGCCCGGTGCAAGGGCGGCCATCTCGGCGGTCTTGCCGCCGGGGGCGGCGCACATGTCGAGCACATCGGCGCCGTCGCGCGGTGCGAGCGCGAGCGGCGGAATCATCGACGAGAGGCTTTGCAGGTAGACCTTTCCCTCGCGGTAGATGGGCAGGTCCCAAACGGCACGCTCGCGAGCGTCGCCGAGTATGAAGGCGTCGCCGTACCACGCAACTCCCTCATGGCCGATGTCCGCAGCGTCGAGCTCACGCTCGACCTCCGCGCGCGTAGCACGCAGGGTATTGGCGCGCAGCGTCACCGGGCGCTCACGTGCCTCGGTAAACCCGCGAAAGATGCGCTCACAGGTATCTGCCGGATACCGCTTCTCGATTTCCTGCGCCAGAAATGCAGGCAGGCCGCTTTCGCTCATATGCTCTCCTCGGGTTGCGCGTTACCCCTCGCATGGTAGCAGAAGGCGTGCGTGCCCGCGGGGCGCCGGTGCCCGAGGAGGCGCTTAGAGCACTGCGCCCGCGGCGATGAGCAGGATGCAAAGGACGCCCGCAACGACGTCGCGCGCACGGAAGGGGTAGCGGCGGTAGCTGCTCTCACGCGTACGCAGGTAAAAGCCGCGCTGCTCTGCCGCAAGCGCCGTCGCATCGGTCTTGCCCACCGAGGTCACGAGCAAAGGCACGCAAACCGGTAGCATGAGCAGGAGCTTTTTCACCGGGTTCTTGGTGTCGAACTCCACGCCGCGCGCCGTTTGGGCCTCCATGATGGCGTTCATCTCCTGCGTGAAGACGGGGACAAAGCGAAGCGCCGTGGTGAAGGTGAACGCGTACTTGTAGGGGATGTGCAGCTTCTCCACGCAGGCGTTGGCAAGATCGGTCGTCTTGGTGACGGTGAGCACGAGCACGAGCGGCAGCGCCACGCTGAGCAGGCGCAGGCACGCCTTGGTGCCCGATACAAGTCCGTCGGTCGTGATAAAGAGCGCTATCACCTCGCCGCGGCGCACGAATGCAAGCTGCAGCACAAGCATGAGCACGGCAACGGGCACGAGCACCTTGAGAAGCGACAGCAGGCGCGAGCCGCTGCCCGCGTAGATGCCAAGAACGAGCGTGAGGAGCAGAAGACCGATGAGGGCGGCGTAGCCGTCCGCGAGCACGGTGGCGATGATGATGGCGGCTGCCAGAGCGAGCTTGGTCACGGGGTTCAGGCGGTGCAGGACGGTGCCGCCCGGTACGTAGTCGATGACGTTCAGCATCTCTCTCACGCCTCCCTGGGGTCGATGGCGGCGCCTGCCTCGGTGGTGGCGTCTACTCCTGTGACGGCACTTGCCTCAGTGGCGGAGGGCAGCGGCTCGGCGACGTCCGTCTTGCCGTCCGCGAGCGCCTGGGTGGTGTCCACGATGCCCGCTACCTCGGAGATGTGGGCAAAAGCGGGGGAGACCTCGCGCGCGAGGCGCTGCGAGAGCTCGACGACCTGCGGCGGCTTCACGCGGGCGCGCGCCATGAGCGCGGCGTCGGCAAAGACCTCCGCGGTGGCGCCGCGCGCGAGGATGCAGCCGTCCGCCATGACCACGAGGCGCTCGGCAAAGTCGGACACGACCTCCATGTCGTGGCAGACCATCACCACGGCGGACCCGTGTTCGGCCATCTCGCGGACCGTCTCCATGACGGTCATGCACTCGCGGTAGTCGAGGCCGCTCGTGGGCTCGTCGAGGACGACGACCGCGGGTTCGCAAACTACGACCGAGGCGAGTGCGACCATCTGGCGTTGCCCGCGCGAGAGCGAGAAGGGCGCCTCGTCTGCCGGAAGGCCGAAGCGCTCGATCACGCGGCGGGCGCGTGCCTCGGCATCTGTTGGGGAGATGCCGGCGAGCTCGAGGCCAAAGGCGACCTCTTCGAGAACGGTGTTCTTGCAGAGCTGGTGGTCGGGGTTTTGGAAGAGCGTCGCCACGTGGCGGGCGATGCGCGACACGGGGACCTCGCGCGTGTCGAGGCCGGCGATCACAACCGAGCCGGAGCTCGGCTTCAAAAGGCCGTTCAAAAGTTTGGTGGCCGTGGTTTTGCCGGCGCCGTTCTGGCCGACGATCCCCACGAGTTCACCGGGGTAGACGGCAAGGTTGAGGTTGTTCACCGATGCGCCGCCGCCGGG
>CASELS010000021.1 GCA_949288855.1 uncultured Collinsella sp.
TGTTCGCCGAGGGGCGGATGCTGCGGGGCGCCGGCGCCATGGCCACCCAGTTCGGCCACTTCTCCATCGACCGGGACGGCCCGGCGTGCAGCTGCGGCGGCCGGGGCTGTCTGGAGTGTCTTGTGGGCGAGAACGCCCTGGGCATGCGGGCGGCCCGCCGGGGGGTGCCTGTCCCGGAGGGGGGCCGGCTCCTGTTCAGTGACGTGGCCGCCATGGCCAGGCAGTCCGACTTCTGGAAGATGATCGTCTGGTACCTGACCCTGCCGTCGCAGTATTTCGTGTTCCACGGGCTCTGGGGCGCTGTCTACATGGGCGGGACCTTCGGCCTTTCGCCCAGCCTCATCGGCAATATCCTGGCCATGGGCGCCGTGGGCTTCATCGCCGGGACGCCGCTTTTGACCTGGATCAGCGAAAAGCGCCTCAAGTCCCGCCGCAAGGCCATGGTCCTGGCCAGCCTGCTGGCCTGCGTCTCCGGCGCGGCCCTGAGCCTGGGCAGCGCCGGCCTGAGCGTGCCCCTGCTGTTCGTGGTCTCCCTGGGCCTGGGCATCGCGGCCAACGGCCCCTGCCCCGTGGGCTATGCCACCGGCCGGGAACGCTTCGGCAACCGCATGGTGGGCAGCCTGAGCGGCATCCTGGCCTCTTCGGTGTTCGTGGGCGGGGCCCTGCTCCAGCTGATCTCCGGGGCGCTGCTTTCCTTTGCCCAGCAGGCGGGCCTTTCCCAGCCCTGGACATGGGCCTTTGCCCCGCTGGCGCTCCTGGCTGCCGTCAGTGCCCTGGCCGCCTGGCTCCTGCCGGAGACGTTCGTTGATAAAAAATAATAAAAATAATATGTTAATAGAGATACGCACAAAAGTGTCATAAGTGACACAAGTAAGGATCCGGCCCCCGGCAGTCTGTACAGGCAGGCTGCTGGGGGCTTTTGTTTTGCGCTGCCGTATCCCCCCACACAGAAGAAGGCAAAAAGGCTCACCGTCCAAATGCAAGCCTTCCTGACCCATCCGCCGCGCCTGAGAACGAGACGCGGACTTGTTTAGCGGACGTTTTTATGCTATAAAAACATCTTTGCGACGACCGGAAGAAGGTCCCGGATCGCAAGGGGCCGCTCATGACAAATGCACATGTTTCCCTTCAGGATTTTCGCCACCGCCTGCGCCGGCATCTGCTCGGCGGCATCCCCGGTGGCCCGGATGGCGGGGGAGCGCCCTGGCTGGATGGTCTGGTCATGGAATACCTCCCGTCCGGCAATGTGTTGCGGATCACCTTTCCCCATATCTACTTCGCCCGCTGGTTCAACGAGCAGGAGAGCCTCGACGAGGCGTTCTCCGACTATGCAACCAACGCCATTCGCGTGAACTGGATTTTTGCGACCTTTGATTGTTCGGCCTTTTTCATCATGAACATCGCCGAGGTAGCGATTCTTTGGCTCGGCGGCAACCGCGTGGGCGCGCATGCGATGGAGATCGCCTCGATCTCGGCGTGCGTCGAGTACGCGATGATGATCCTCTTCTTCATCATGATGGCCCAGATCGGTGCCCTCATGCTGCCGCGCGCGCTCGTGTGCATCGAGCGCTGCCGCGAGGTTATCGAGCACGCGCCCTCGATTGCCGACGGTGAGCTCGGGAGCCTGCCGGAGCGCGCCTCAACCGCGCCCGCCGACACCGGTGATGCCCCCGCGCGCGAGGCGCTCGGCGAGGTGGTCGCCCACTTCGGCAACGCATCCTTCCGCTTTGCAGATGCCGACGAGGACACGCTGCACCATATCAACTTCCTCTGCCGCCGCGGCACAACAACCGCCATCATCGGCCCCACGGGCTCGGGCAAATCGACCATCGCCAAGCTTTTGCTGCGCTTCCACGACGCGACGGACGGCAGCGTGAGCCTCTGCGGCACCGATGTGCGCGAGCTTACGCAGCATGCCTTGCGCGAGCACATCTCCTACGTGCCGCAGAAGGCGTGGCTCTTCTCGGGCACCATTGCCGACAACCTCCGCTACGGCGCGCCGGACGCCACCGACGAGGAGCTCTGGCATGCCATCGATGTGGCGCAGTCGGGCTTTGTCCGCGAGCTGCCCGAGGGCCTCGGCCATCGCGTGGCACAGGGCGGCACCAATTTCTCCGGCGGCCAGCGCCAGCGTCTCTCCATCGCGCGCGCCCTGGTAAAGAAGGCTGACCTCTACATCTTTGACGATTCGTTCTCGGCGCTCGATTTCAAGACCGATGCAGCGCTGCGCCACGCCCTTGCCGAGGAGGTGGCTGACGCCGCGGTTCTTATCATCGCCCAGCGTATCAACACCATTCTCTCTGCCGACCAGATCGTGGTTCTCAAAGACGGCTGCATCCAGGGCCTTGGCACGCACGAGGAGCTTATGCGCACGTGCGAGGCGTACCGCGAGATCGCGCGCTCGCAGCTGCGCGCCGAGGAGCTGGAGGCGCTTATGGAAGATTCCGCCGCGAAGGGAGGTGAGCGTAAATGACAGAGGAGAAGAAGGACCTGCGCGTGGTCAGCGAAAACGAAGTTGCCGCCGAGGGTGGCGCCGCGTCGCCGGCGCGCTTTGCCGACCCGCACGAGCCCGCTCCCTCGGGCGCGCCTGAGCCTGAAAGCGAGCAGGAGCTCGAAGTCCCCAAGGACGCCCGCGCCGTGATCGCTCGCCTTTGGCGCGAGTCTCGCGGCGAGCACTGGCGCTTTGCCGTGGTGGTTGTGTGCGTCATCTGCTACACCATCGCCCAGATCTCGGCACCTGCCTACAGTGCGCACTTGATTGACCTTTTGTGGGCAAACATCCAGGAGGCGCACGCCCGCGGCGAGATCTTTACCATCTCGTGGACGACGGGCGGCATCGAGCTCGCAACGTTTGTGGGCATCTGGACTGTTGCCTGGGCGTTCTATACCGTCCAGAGCTTTACCATGGCAAGCTTTGCCGAGCGGTTGAACCTGCGTCTGCGCTGCCGCATTGCCGCCAAGCTCAACGTGCTGCCGCTTAAGTTCTACGACGCTCACAAGCCGGGCGATGTCATGAGCCGCGCGACCAACGACCTCGACAAGGTTTCCGAGGTGCTGCAGCGCGGATTGCTCTCCATGCTCATGGCGGTGGGTTCGGTTACTGGCGCCGCCATCATGATGGTGCGCCTGAACCTTAAGCTCTCGCTTGTGTTCCTCTGCTTTGCCCTCATTGCCATTACCGGCACGCGCCTTGTGGCCAAGCGTACGCTCGTGCTCGCCGCCGAGCAACAGCGCGCCGTCGGCATCCTGAACGGCCATGTGGAGGAGGCGTACTCCGGCCGTATTGTCATCAAGGCGTTCAACCAGGAGGAGGCGAGCTCCGCGCGCATCCACGAGGCGACCCAGCAGCTCGCCGATACCATGCGCCGGACCGACTTTGTCACCAACGTCGTGGCGCCCATGGTGCGCTGTCTCGTGCGTCTCTCGCAGGTGGTGCTTGCGCTCATGGGCACGGGCATCCTTATGGCGGGCGGCCTTACCATCGGTACCCTGCAGGCGTTCTTCCAGTACGTCAACACCGCTTCCGAGCCGCTCACGCAGTTCTCGCTCACGGTGAACCAGCTCCAGAGCGCGCTCGCCGCGGTGGAGCGCGTCTTTGGCGTGCTCGACGAGCCCGAGATTGAGCCCGATCCAGTTGAGCCCGCCCATGTGGTGGAGCCGGTGCAGGGTCGCGTGGCCTTCGAGCATGTGCGCTTTGGCTACGACCCCGATCGCCCGCTTATGACGGACGTGAACTTCACGGCGGAACCCGGGCAGAAGGTCGCGATCGTGGGCGCTACGGGCGCCGGCAAGACCACCCTCATCAATCTGCTCATGCGTTTCTACGAGATTGACGGCGGGCGCATCACGCTCGACGGGGTCGACACGCACGCCATGACGCGCTCCGAGCTGCGCGGTCACTTTGGCATGGTGCTGCAGGACGCTTGGCTGCGCGAGGGTACCATCGCCGAGAACATCGCCTACGGCGCGCCGGGCGCCTCGCGCGAGGAGATCGTCCAGGCGGCAAAGACCGCGCAGGTGGACTTCTTCGTACGCACGATGCCACAGGGCTACGACACCAAGTTGGAAAACGACGCGGAGAACATCAGCCAAGGCCAGCGCCAGCTCTTGACCATTGCGCGCGTGCTGCTGGCAAACCCCGCGATTCTTATTCTCGACGAGGCAACCTCGAGCGTAGACACGCGTACCGAGCGCTCGATCGTGCAGGCCATGGAGGCGCTCACGCAGGGCCGCACGAGTTTTGTGATCGCGCACCGTCTCTCCACCATTGTGGACGCAGACCTCATTTTGGTGATGGACCACGGCAACATCATCGAGCAGGGCACGCATGAGGAGCTGCTCGCGCTCGGCGGGTCCTACGCGGAGCTCTACCAAAGCCAGTTTGCGTAGCGCGCCCGCGAGAGCCCCTGGGTACTTCGAACCCTCCCCGCACCGGCGTCCATTTGGAGCCAACGCGGGGAGGGTTTCCCTCACTGCCGATCAAAAAATGCAGTTATTCAACAATCTAACGAGTACATCTCATATAGAACCCCATTTCGCCAAGACGCTACCAGGCGTTTTCACGTGTTTTGCGGCGAGGTATTCGGGCAAGGGTCATTTAGATTCTTGAATAGTTGTTTTTTCATGTTCGTCGTTTCCTGCCTGTGCCTGCTGCGCTCGCGCGGAGTGCGAGAATTCGGGCCCTGTACCAGCCCGGTTAGACGACGTTCGGTTTCCCGTATTCTGCTGGTTAGACTCGTGGGAGCTTTCGCCGCCATTCTGTAAGACCTTCCGTGGATGCTTTCCGGATGAGAGAAAGGGCATTTGTTCAGAAGGGAAGCGACATGTACGTAATCGTGGGCCGCTCGGCATGGGAATGGTGGCGAACGCCGCCGGCTTTGCGTGAGGTGGAGGTGAGCGCGGAGGAGGTCTTACGGCGGCTTGGTGCGAATGCGGCTAAGAAGCTACCTCTGGCGCGTAGTCGCCGGATCGGCGGGGCAGCGGCGGCAGTGAGGGGGCGCTTGCTCGGCGATCTCAAGGGGCTTTCGCTACCCATCAATATAGCCGTGTCTAGCGGGGAATGCGACAGCGAGACGCGGCTTATCAAGCCACACCGTTTGAGCGCATCGATTCCACCTTCCTGTCTAGTCGATTTGGGCAACGGGCTTTACGTTTCATCTCCGGAACTGACGTTTTTGCAGCTTGCGCACTCGACCGAACTGCCCTGTCTCATTGAGATGATGACGGAGGCCTGCGGTCTCTACACGACAGTGCCAGGAACGGCGAGGGTTGCCCTTGCATCATCAAAGCTGGAATTGCTGTCGCAGGAGGAAGGATTAAGTCTACGGTTTGGGATGAATATGTTTCTTGATGAGCGGGGGTCACTTGCGGCGCGCTGCGACTCCAGCGGTGAGGATTACCCCTGGGTCCCTTGCGTTGATCGCCATGGGGCATGGACGTCGCTTTGGAAGCGCCCGCCTATTACGAGCGTAGAGGATATTCGTCGGGTTGCCAGCGATTGTAAGGGGGTTGGAGGCAGGCGCGTTGCGCTGCGGGCGGTGTCGCACGCCCATGAAGGGTCAGGTTCGCCCCTGGAGACCAAGGTGGTGCTTCTGCTCTGCTTGCCACCGTTGCTTGGGGGCGAGCATTTTCCCCGGCCGCAGATGAATCGAAAGATTGTATTCAGCGAGCGAGCGGCGACTGTCGCCGGAATGCCCTATTGCATTGCAGACTTGTTTTGGGAAAGCGAAGGCACGGTCATCGAGGCTCTTGGGGAAGACTATCACGCCGACGATCGCGGTTTCGTTACGAGCACGGGGCGCGGCGCCGCGCTTGAAGCGGATGGCTACAGCGTTCTAGAGATGACATATGCGCAGGCGGCACATCTCGAGCAATGGGACACTATGGTCGATCTTGTGGCAGCAAGGCTGTCGCAGCCCACACGTGAACGTTCGGCCTCCTTTCTGCGGCACCGTGATGAGCTGCACAGAATGTTGTTCGCTGGCCGCCACGATGGGCAGGCGGTATTCTGAGCAGGCAATGGGCGGGACTAACCGACGGAATTGCGGCTATTCAACAATCCTGACTGTTTCGCCACAGTAGCGCGTGGATCCCCGCTTCTCCTAGCTGGAGTAATAGGCACTGACCGCCGCCCTCTATTAAGAGGACAGCGGTCAGATTGTTGAATAGCTGCATTTTTGAGGAGAAGCGGCCGGATAAGAGCTTCAAGCACCTGCCAGATGCTTGCAAGCGCGCTGTCCGGTGCTAGTCCTGGTTCATGGGGATGCCCTTGCCCTCGTCGGGCGGGCGCAGCTCGGTGAGCGCCGTATAGTCGCCGCCGGCGGAGGAGGGGCGCAGCGGGCCGGGCGCAAACCAGTCGAGAGCGCAGTCGATCCATGCGTTCCAGAACGGCCACTCGTGCCCGCCAATACCGGGCTCCCAGTAGGTCACGTCAAAATTGGCGTCCTCGAGCAGGCGCACGACCTCGCGGTTTGCGTTGCACAGGTTGTCCGATTTGCCGCATGCGCCGTAGAAGCGCGGCTTGGGCAGGTCGGGGTCGTTGCGGAAGCGGTCGATCAGGGCAACGTAGTCCTTCTCCGAGCCAATGACCGTGTCGAGGTCGCCAAAGAAGCGCTCGTAGTATTTGCGCTTGCGCGGCGAGTGCGACTCAACGGCGTCGAGCACTCGGTCGCGCATGAACGCGCCCGAGAGCGCCACGATCGACCCAAAGCGGTCGGGGCGCAAAAGCCCGTTGATAAGCGCGGTGTACGCGCCGATGGAGATGCCGGCGAGCGCGGTGTCCTCGCGCTTGCGCGATAAGGGGAAGAGGCGCCGCGTGATCTCTACGAGCTCCTCCGAGATGAACTTCCCATGCCACTCGTTGATCTCGGGTTTGTCGAGGTACAGCCCGTCCTCGCCCGAGGGCATGATGATGGCGACGTCGCGCGCCTCGGCCGTCTGGACCACGTGCGTCTTGTCGATCCAGTCGTAGTCGCGCCCAAAGAGGCCGTGCAGGAGGTAGACCGTGCGGTACGGTCCTTGGCGGCGTTTGGCGAGCTTGTTGCCGTCCATCTTGTCGACCGGAATGACGGCCGTCAGGACGACGTTGCGCTGAAGGTAACGGGAATAGAAGTCGACTCGGAGCAGTGCCACGGTATTCCTCCTTACCGCATGGTGCGTCGGCGGGAAGCCGCTTAGCGGGGCAGCCAATCCATAGCTTGGGGCAGCGCCTGGTTCCACAGGTTCCAGTCGTGTCCACCGTGAAGTTCATGATAGGTTACGTCGAGGCCGGTGCCACGAAGCCGCTCGGCGAGCATACGGTTCGCGCTCGCGAGCGGGTCCTGGTTGCCGCACGCCATAAAGACGTGCGGGCGCGGCCGGTCGCAGTAGACGAGGTCGGCGGCAAGGCGCGCCGGGTCCTTGTCGGAGCCGACGACCTGGTTGAGGTCGCCAAAGATCGATTCGAGGTAGGAGCGCTCCAGGAAAAAGAGGCCGTCGGAGATGATCTGGTCAAAGCCGTCGATGACCATGGCCGTGGAGAGCGAGATGATCGACCCAAAGTTCTCGCAGTACTTGAGGCCGTTGCGCATCGCGCCGTACGCGCCCATGGAGACGCCGCCGATGAACGTATCCTCGCGCCGGTCGGAGAGCGGGAACATACTCCGCGTCACGTCGAGGAGCTCCTCGCCTACAAAGCGTCCGTAATAGTTGTGCGTTTCGGGGTGGTCGAGGTAGAAGGCGTTGTAACCGGACGGCATGACCACCGCGATGCGACGTTCCTCTGCCCAGGCGCGGATGCGCGTCTCGGAGATGAGGTCGGTGTGGTTGCCGGTGATGCCGTGCAAAAGGTAGAGCGTCTTGAACGGCCCCTTGGTGCGGGGGTAGTCGCGCCGGTCCCAGGCAGATGCGTCATGCCTGCGCTCGTAGTCGGCGCCGTACGCCTCGCCCGTGTTGTCGATGGGGAGGATGACGTCGAGGGTGGTCGTGCGCATGAGGGCCGCGGAGAAGTAGTCGACGGACAGGCGTGCCATACGGCTCCTTTGACTATCGGGGTCATAACGTCAACATTATACGGCTAGGCGCAACTCGTTCGACCTATCTGCCGCTGGCGGAAACCTCGTTGTCGCACGGCGTCGGGCCGTCTTCTGCAGGCGCGTCGACGCGCACCGGGACACCGCGGCGCTCGAGCATGCAGGTGAGCACCTCGACCTGCTCCTCAAGCTGGCGGATGCGCCGCGCGTTGTCGTTGATCTTCTCGCGGTTCCACGCATGCGCCTCGCGCACCGGGTCGGGCATACTCTCGTGGCGGCTTTTCGCGTCGTAGCGCTCGGTGAGCACGCGGCAGCCGTTGCGGCGCACGACGCGCCCGGGGATGCCCACCACCGTGGAGTTGGCGGGGACGTCCTTCACCACAACGGAGTTGCCGCCAATGCGCACGTTGTCGCCAATGTTGATGTTGCCGAGCACCTTGGCGCCGCTTCCCACCACGACGTTGTTGCCGAGGGTGGGGTGGCGCTTGCCGTCCTCGTTGCCCGTGCCGCCCAAGGTGACGCCCTGGTAGAGCACGCAGTCGTCACCAACGATGGTGGTCTCGCCGATGACGACGCCCATGGCGTGGTCGATAAAGAAGCGCCGGCCGATCTGCGCCGCGGGGTGAATCTCCACGCCCGTGAAGAAGCGCGTGATTTGGCTGAGGACGCGGGCCGGGCCGCGCAGGCCGTGGTGCCAGAGCCAGTTCTCTGGCGTGTGCATCCATTTGGCATGCAGGCCGGGGTAAGAGATGAAGATGGTAAACGCACTCTGGGCCGCAGGGTCGTTGCGCTTAACGGTGGCGATATCCTCACGGACGGTTGCGATGAAGCTCATGGTGAGACTCCCCTCTGAGATGCGCGGCGAGCTTGCGCGCCACGCGTCGATGCCAGTATGGTAGAGGTGCGTCGTGCAAATGTCTATAGGATTACTAGGATTTAGCACGAGTCATAAACGCCTGGTTACGTGGAGGGGTGGGCTATGGTGCAGATTCGAGATATTGCAGAGGAAGAGATACCGCTGCTCGATGACATTCTCTATGAGTCGATCTTTGTCCCCGAGGGGCAGGAGCCCTTTCCGCGGAGCATCCTCAACAAGCCGGAATTCCGTGCGTATGTCGAGGACTTTGGTAAGCGCGCGGGGGATATTGGCGTTGTGGCCGAGGTTGATGGCGAGATAGTCGGCGCCGCATGGGCGCGCCTGATCCATAGCTACGGCTTTCTCTATGAGGGCGTGCCCGAGATCGCCATCGCCCTCTGGCCCCAATGGCGCGGCCGGGGCGTGGGGACACAACTGCTGCGTGGGCTGATCGAGCGCCTGCGCGAGGCAGGCTTTCCTGCCGTTTCGCTTTCTGCTCAGCGTGCCAACCGCGCCATCCGCCTGTACCAGCGCTTGGGTTTTGTAGAGGAAGGCGGCGACGACGAGGAAGCACTCATGCTGCTTCGCCTCTAACGTCTCTTTTGTAGCTCGATCCATTTGCGGGGAGAGAGTCCCATGGCGGAGGCAAAGGCATGGCAGAATGCCGATGGGCTCGGGTAGCCCAGGGCCGTAGAAACCTCCGCTATGGAGAGCCCGCCGCCTTCAAGGAGGCGGCACGCCCGTGCCATCCTCAGACTCCGTGCATATGCGCCTATGCTATGGCCGGTCGAGCGCTTGAACGCATCGCAGAGTCGTGACCGGCTTATGTAGAGCGCGTTTGCAAGGTCGTCGACAGAGGGCGGCACTCCGCTTACCTCGATTGCAGAGGCTATGAGCCTTTCTGCGCGGTGCGCGAGATCCTCCGTATCCCGGCAAGCGCCTGTCCCGTCTGCCACGAGTGATGCCAGCAATGAAGTGACGGTCGAGAGGAGCCCCAATTCGCTGCCGGGATGAGTTGGCGGGTGCGTGGGGATGGCATCAAGAGCATCGCGGATTGCGAGCTCAGAGCTGGTCTCCCAGCGTTTACCGAACGCAGGGAAAAGCTTGCTGAATTCCCCTGAGTACCAGTGCTCCAGCTCGTCAAAGAGCTCGGGCAACATGATGATGGAGCGGGAGCGGTAGACACGGCCGGCGACAAGGCGGCTGGATAGTGAGCGAGGGCCCTGCTCCACAAATGTGGCAACTTCGTCTCCTGGCCGCTGCCTGCAGCTTCCGGTGCCGACGAACCTGATGGGAAGGCCGCAGTCCCGAGAGCACTCAACGGCATCGACGCCCATCGTGCAGGCGCAGGCGTACGGGCCCAGGGACCCTTCAAAGAGCGGCATATCTTCGAGCGGAATTACGTCATGGCAGAGCACAAGGCAGTGCGGCGAAGGCGTGCAGAGCCACATCGACCCCTGCGCTTTGCCGCCCGCGGCAAAGCCCGTCCAGATGCCGCCCCTTCGTTCCAGGCGTATGCCAAGCTGCTCGACCTGAGGCTCAAAGAGAGCAACCAGCTCACGGGAAATGCTTCCTGCGCCCGTCATCTTGAAGATTCGTCCGCCTTTCATGAGAGGTTGTCTCATATGAGTTAACTAAAACTAACTCTCTGCCCATCACATGATACGTTGCGGGGTGCTACCAATCAAGGCCTCAACGGACAGGGAGGATGATATGTCTGATTCACGCTCGGCGGCAGAGGGCGGTGCCCGTGGCAAGGGCGCCGTGGGGCGCCTGCTTGCTTTCGCCGGCCCTCGCCGCGCGCTCACGTATCTGGGTTGCGCTCTTTCGGCGGTTTCGATGCTCGTGAGCTTTGGACCATACATCTGTGTTTGGTTCGTAGCGCGTGATCTCATCGCAGTCGCACCCAACTGGAGCGCTGCAACGGGAATCGCTGTGTATGGCTGGTGGGCGTTCGGGCTTTCGGTCGCGAGCATCCTGCTCTACTTTGCCGGGCTCATGTGCACGCACCTTGCGGCATTCCGCTGCGCGTCCAACATGCGCAAGCGCACCACGGACCACCTTATGCATGCGAGCCTGGGTTACTTCGATACCCACGCAAGCGGTGCGCTTCGCCGCGTCGTGGACGGCTGCGCCGCCGAGACCGAGGGTCTGCTCGCCCACAAGCTCCCGGACACGGCCGGGTCTGTGGCCATGATTGTTGGGATGATAGCCCTGTTTTTCGTCTTCGACTGGCGCCTTGGACTTGCGTGCATGATATCGGTGATCGTGTCGCTTGCCTGCCTCTTTTACATGATGGGCGGGCGCGGCATGGACTTCATGACGCGCTACATGGAGTTGCTCGTCAAGATGAACAAGACGGGTACGGAGTATGTGCGCGGCATCCCCGTGGTTAAGGTCTTCCAGCAGACGGTTTACAGTTTCCGCGCGTTCCACGACGCCATAGACGAGTTCACGCGGCTCGCGCAGGACTATGCGGTCAAGTGGTGCCAGACCCCACAGTCGCTCTCGCTTACCGTCCTAAACGGTGTCGCGATCTTTTTGGTGCCCGCGGCGATTCTGCTGGCGCCTGGCGAGGGCGACGCCGCACGCTTTATCGCGAATTTCGCCTTCTACGCAATCTTTTCAGCCGTGGTTCCTACCGCCGTTACGCGCGTGATGTTCATGTCCGAGGCGTTTCAGTCGGCGGCTGACGCGGTGACGCGCGTGGAAGAAGTGCTCGCCGCGCCTGCCATCTCAGCGCCCGCGAACCCTCGCATGCCTCAGGGCAACGCCTTCCGCTTCGAGGACGTTACCTTCACCTACGAGGGGGCGGAGGCGCCAGCGCTCGACCATGTGAGCTTTGAGGTGCCTGCTGGCTCCACGGTGGCGCTTGTGGGCCCTTCCGGCGGTGGTAAGACTACGGCGGCGAGTCTCGTTCCGCGCTTCTGGGACGTCGACTCGGGGCGCGTGGAGCTTGGTGGTGTGGACGTGCGGGACATGGACCCTGCCGAGCTCATGGACCGCGTTGCCTTTGTCTTCCAGGCGAATCGGCCGTTTAAGCAGACGGTGCTCGAAAACGTTCGCGCTGCTCGTCCGGACGCTACCCGCGACGAGGCGCTCGCCGCCCTCGAGGCCGCTCAGTGCGGCGATATTCTGGAGAAGCTGCCCGATGGTGTCGATACCCTTGTGGGCACGGGCGGCGCCCACCTCTCGGGCGGTGAGGTGCAGCGTCTCATGATTGCCCGCGCCATTTTAAAAAACGCACCGGTAGTGGTGCTCGATGAGGCGACAGCTTTTGCCGATCCGGAGAATGAGGCCAAGATCCAGGCGGCTTTCAAGCGCCTCGCCCGCGGCCGCGGCGGCGAGCCTCGCACAGTCCTCATGATTGCCCATAGACTCTCCACCGTGCGCGAGGCCGACAAAATCGTGGTGCTCGACGCAGGGCGCGTGGTTGAGCAAGGGACGCACGAAGAGCTCCTAGCGGCGGGCGGTCTTTACGCGCGCATGTGGGCGGACTACGAACGGTCTGTGAGCTGGCGCATCACGAGCGCCTGGGAGGCGGAGTAGATGAGTATCCAAGAGAAATATGCCCTCACTGACGAGGGCATGAGAAATGTGAAGCTTGGCACCGTATGGACGGCCGCCTCCAACCTCGTCATCTTCGGTGGGGTGGGTATTGTCTACCTGCTTATGGAGGCGCTCATGGCGCACCTCACCGTGGGCGCGCCGCTGCCTTCGCTTGTCCCGTACGCAGCTGCGATTGTAATCTTTGCCGTCGTGCTTTTTGCGACCGAGTACCTTGCCTACTACTACCAGTACGGCGTCATCTATAAGGAAAGCGGCCGGCAGCGCATCGGCCTCGCGGAGCGCCTGCGCAAACTGCCCCTCTCGTTCTTTGGCCGGCGCGACCTCGCCGACCTCACCGAGACCCTTATGACCGACGTCAAGACCACCGAGCACGCCTATAGCCACGTGCTCCCCGAGCTCTATGGTGCCTACATCACGCTCGCTGTCGCCGCCATAGGGCTTCTCGCCTTCGACTGGCGGCTTGCGCTCGCATCGCTCTGGAGCTGCCCGGTGGGACTTGCGATTCTCTTTGGTGCTCGCCGCACGCTCCAGCCCATGATGGAGGCGACGCGCCTGCGTGGACTCGCTACCTCCGAGGATATCCAAGAGGCTCTCGAGTGCGTGCGAGAGGTGCGCGCCACAAACCAGGAGGATCGCTACTTGGAGCACATCCATGACGACATCGATGCTGCCGAACGCCAGGCAGCCCGCTCCGAGGTTGCGTGCGGTATCGCCGTCAACGGTGCCCAAGTTGTACTGCGCCTTGGCCTCGCCACGACGGTTCTCGCCGGCGCAACCTTCATCTTGGAGGGCTCTTGCACGTTCATGACGCTTTTTGCCTTCCTTGTGGTGGTGAGCCGCATCTACGCGCCCTTTGATCAGTGCCTCATGCTCATCGCCGAGCTCTTCTCGGCCAAGACCGCTGCGTCGCGTATGAAGAGCTTCTATGAGGAGTCGCTTGCACAGGGCGGCGAGACGTACGAGCCAAACGGCCACGACGTCGCCTTTGAGGATGTGTCCTTCTCCTACGATGGTGGCGAGAAGGTTCTCGACGGGGTGACGTTCACTGCGTGCGAAGGCGAGGTCACGGCGCTTGTGGGGCCAAGCGGTTCCGGCAAGTCTACCTGTGCGCGCCTGAGCTGTCGCTTGTGGGATGCCAATGTGGGCCGCGTAACCGTGGGCGGTGTGGACGTGTCTGGCGTGGATCCCGAGGTGCTGCTGCGCGACTTTGCCGTGGTATTCCAGGATGTGTTGCTTTTTGACGATACGGTAATGGGCAATATTCGCCTGGGTCGGCGCGGCGCCACCGACGAGGAGGTGCTCGCGGCGGCGCGCGCGGCCAACTGCGATGAGTTTGTGAGCCGCCTGCCTAAGGGTTACGACACCATGATCGGCGAGAACGGCTCCAAGCTCTCCGGCGGCGAGCGTCAGCGCATCTCCATCGCCCGAGCGCTGCTCAAAGACGCTCCGGTTGTGCTCTTGGACGAGGCCACGGCATCGCTCGACGTGGAGAACGAGACGCAGGTGCAAGAGGCGCTCTCGCATTTGCTTGTCGGCAAGACCGTTATCGTCATCGCTCACCGCATGCGTACCGTCATGAGTGCAGACAAGATCGTGGTGCTCGATGGTGGCCGCGTGGTCGAGCAGGGCAGCCCCGGCGAGCTCCTGGCCGCCAATGGTCTTTTTGCCCGTATGGCGCATCTGCAGACCGCGAGCGCGGAGTGGACACTCTAGCTGGTGCTATTGAGGGCACGCGCGCACTTGGATACGCTGACAACCGCAGATATCCAAGCGCGCGTGTCCATCGCTGTCTTTAGGCGAAGGCTACTCGTTCATCGCCTGTAGAATAATCTCCGCGAGGACCTCTGCATGCGATTTTGAGGCATTCAAACAGGGGACATATAGAAGGTCGTTCGAGGGATTGCCTTGTGCATCCCGGTACGTTGCGCGAAGAACCCGGTCGATATCGTAGAGGGTTTCGAGACAGTCAACCGCAAAACCCGGGCATGCCACCACGAGACGTCGGCTATCGCTTTTGGCGAGCTTGGTAACAACGCGCGCCGTATGGGGCCCGGTCCAACGTCGGCCGTCCTCAAACGGTGACTGATAGGCAATCGACCAGGCACCGCTTGGAGCGCCAAGTCGCTCAGCGATGGCGTGAGATGAACGACGAACCTGCTCGGTATAGGTATCGCCCGCATCGATGTCGGGGAGCGGAATTGCGTGCAGCGACAGGAGGAGATAATCGCTTTTGGGACGATAGCCTGCCTGAAGTATCGAATCTGCAACGGCGTCGAGATATGCTTCGTTGTCCCCGTACGCTTCGATTGATATGGTCGGCACCTGCCAGGCCATCTGCTTGAGGTTGCGATCAAGGGCGCCCAGCGCCGCGGCGGTTGTGGCGAAGGCGGATTGCGGGTACAGGGGGAGCGCGATGAGCCGGGCGCACCCCGCGTCTTTGAGCTCCTTAAGAACCGAGGCAACAGACGGCTCCCCGTAAGTCATTGCTGCGCGGACAAGCGGAGCGCCTGCAGCCGAGGCGCTCCGCCCCTCGCGCCCTCGGGATCGGATTATCGCCTCAACTTGGGAGGCGAGCTCGCAGCAGCCTGCAATAAGCGGAGAGCCTTTGTCACTCCATATCGCAGCGTATTTCTTGGCAGATGCGGGGCACCGTCGAGGCAAGATGATATGTTCAAGAATTGCCCTCCACACCGGCGCAGGCAACGGTCGGATGCGATCGTCCATGAGGAATTGCTCTAGGTAGGTGCGGACTGCTTCCGGTGTTGGGGAGGAGGGGGATCCGGTGTTGATGAGCAGGACGCCGGTTGGCCCCTGCGTGCTTTGTCGATTCATCCAGATCCCCCTAGGTAGCATGCAAGCTATTTGTTACTTGCCGGTATGGTCATCCTATTATGCCAGCTCGGCGCCGAGTGCCTTGCACGCAGCAGTAGCCTCCTCATCGGGGTAATCCTTGGCGATGACGGTACTGATGACCGTGATGCCCGCATCTTCAGCGCGCTCGCGCCACAGGTCCATCCACTCGCCCTCTGCCCAGTCGTAGCTGCCAAAAAGTGCAACGCGGCGACTTGGAAGCTCTGGCTCGATATCGTCCCACATGGGCTCAAATTCTTCGCTCTCCAGCTCTTCGGCGCCCATGGCGGGGCATCCGAAGGCAAAAGCGTCGAAGTCGTCCAGGTTTGACGAAGAGAAATCAGCGCAAGCGATAACCTCTGCCTCGGCACCTGCGGCCCGGGCGCCTTCGGCGACGAATTCCGCCATCGCTTCGGTGTTTCCCGTACCGCTCCAGTACACAACCGCGACCTTGCCCATGTTCGTTCCTTTCTACTTTGAGGTCGGCCTTTTGCCGAACCGGGGTACCAATCTGGGCGTCTGGCTACGCAACCTTGACGGCAGGGTTTCGTGCCAGATCAACAATCGAAACTCCTGCGTCGTATAGTCGAATCGCCCTTCGAGTGCAGCGCTTGTAACGCGCGAAGCGGTATTGCGCGCTGCGAACGTTGGCATATACCTTCCAGCAGCCGCAGCAAAGGAAGTCCCGGCCTTCGTGCTCAATGAAGCCGCGCACATCCGAGGCGGGATATCCAAGGAAATAGCCGATTTCGTGTGGGACCGGCTGCTCTAGAAACCGCTTGGCGAGATGGGCGATGCACGGAGCCAGGAACTCCTCATGCCGAATCGGCCGATTGATGTTGCGGGAGGGCATCTCCGAAGGCAGAGGGTGCGAACGGTCCTCTAGCCTCTCTATGGGGTATCCACGAACCGATAGGTCGTGGGCGATTGGGGCGTGTTTGATGTGATGTGCTACGAGTGAGGGACGGTATGCGTACACGAGAGCGCCGAAAGGCCTCCACGCAAGGACAACGCAGCGCACGCCGCATGCTGACAGTTTCGCATCGAGCTCATCAACGAGGTGTGCGAGTTTCTTGCGGCGCTGCTCAACCAGAGGGTTGCTTTCACGTGGTTGGTTTTGTCGGCAGCCCTTGTCGCATGCGGAGCAGTCCTCATCAAAGCACCCACAGAAGGTAAACAGGTTGGCAGGTTTGGCGCCGAGCAGGACGGGGCCACACGAGCGCACGAATGCTTTCTCGAGCTCTTCGCCTAATAGCGGTCGGTCCATAGGCTCTCCTCGCTTAAGTGTTAACCGAATATAACTTATCAGATAAAAGGCGTCCGATAGGTGAAAAGTTAGATTTATCTATCTTTTTCGAGAGGAGAGATATCCCTTGTTACAAGAGGCTGGTTCTGAACTTCTGCCTGCTTGGTACACAGGGCTGAGGCGCTGTGGTATGAGTCGAATGCGTGGCGACCACGGCGGTTCTAAGAGCGAAGCCTTGTCCCGCCAAAACCGGCACGGTATACTATCCCCTACGTCGTTGCGACGACGCGATATGCGGGCATCGCCAAGTGGTAAGGCATCAGCTTCCCAAGCTGACACTCGCGGGTTCGAGTCCCGTTGCCCGCTCCATAGGAGGGATGGGCCCGGTGCCAATGCGGCATCGGGCCTTTTTCGTGTATTGATATCGTGGCTCTTTTTCTTGCGATTGCCGAGGTGCCGGCCAAGAGCGCGGCGCGTTACGGCGCTTGCTATCAGCGGAAATCAGAAATCGCTCAGAAAGTGGTCAAACGTCTGTGAGATCGCGGGCATATTCCGCGTGAAATCTGTAAGACGCGAGCGGGATACTCGGGCCTGTAGGACAGAGCAGATGTGGAGGTCATGAGGGGTGACCGGGTCTTCTTGAGCGCGCGGGCAGAAGCGGCTATAGTAGCTAGGTCCTTTCCTGCCCCGAGCGCACCTTCACGACCCGGGGCCTTATGCCCAGAGGAGGTGACCACATGAAGGCTTATGAACTGCTGTTTTTTGTCAATCCTGCACTCGATCCCGAGACTCGTCTCGCGGTGATGAAGCGTATCGACACCACGATCGCTGAGGGCAACGGCACGGTTGACAAGGTTGACGAGTGGGGCAAGCGCAAGCTCGCCTACGAGATCAACGACCTCACCGAAGGTGATTACACCCTCATCAACTTCCACGCAGACCCGGCGCAGATCGCCGAGCTCGACCGCGTTCTCCGCATCACCGATGCGGTGGAGCGCCACATGATCGTCCGTCGCGACGACATGGAGTAAATGCGTTTGGAAGGTCGCGCAGCGCCGATGCCAGCGCGACGCCGGGCTGTGCGGCATGAGCGCGGCCCATCTTTGAGAGGTAGTGAATTCACATGAGCATCAACCGAGTGAACATCTCCGGCAACCTCACCCGCGACCCCGAGGTCCGCATGACCTCCGGCGGCACGCAGGTGCTTTCGTTCGGCGTGGCGGTCAACGACCGTCGCCGCAACCCGCAGACCGGCGAGTGGGAGGATTACCCCAACTTCGTGGACTGCACCATGTTCGGCTCCCGGGCGGAGGCCGTGAGCCGCTACCTCGCCAAGGGCAGCAAGGTCGCCATCGAGGGGAAGCTCCGCTACTCCTCGTGGGAGCGCGACGGCCAGCGCCGCAGCAAGCTCGAGGTCATCGTCGATGAGATCGAGTTCATGAGCCGCGGTCAGCAGGGCCAGCAGGGTCAGGGTGGCTACGCCCCGGCTCCGCAGGCGGGCTACGCGCCGGCGCCTCAGCCCCAGCAGCCCCAGGCACCCGTCCAGGCTCCGCCTGCGGTGGATGTCTACGATGAGGACATTCCGTTCTAGTATCCGCTTGGCGGAATGTCGGTAAGGTAAGGCGGCCGGCAGAGAGCCGCGCCGCAGGCGGAGCGCCCGCGCTTCGCCAGAAGAAAGGTATTTTGACATGGCTAAGGCTAATGATTTTGCAGCACGTCAGCCGCGTCGTAAGTACTGCCAGTTCTGCAAGGAGGGCACTGAGTACATCGACTACAAGGATACTCAGCTCCTCCGTAAGTACATGACCGACCGCGGCAAGATTAAGCCGCGTCGCGTCACCGGCGCTTGCACGCAGCATCAGCACGACATCGCGAACGCCATCAAGCGCGCCCGCGAGATGGCCCTGCTGCCGTACACCGTTCCCGTGGTTTCTTCCCGCGGTGAGCGTCGTCGCGGCTAGTGGCGCTTGACTAAAGGAGATCTCATGAAAGTCATTCTTCTTGGTGAGATCAAGGGCAAGGGTGGCGAAGGCGACGTCGTAGACGTGGCCCAGGGCTACGCCGAGAACTACCTCTTCCCGAAGAAGCTCGCCGTTGCGGCTACCAAGGGCAACCTCAAGCAGCTCGAGGAGCGCCGCAACAACATCGCTAAGCGCGAGGCCGTCCGTATGTCGGACGCCAACGCGCTCAAGGAGACCCTCGAGGGCAAGCAGGTCACCGTCGACGCCAAGGTTGGCGACGAGGGCATCCTGTTTGGCTCGGTGACCGCCGCTATGATCGCCGACGCGATCAAGGATCAGCTGAACGTCGAGGTCGACCGCAAGCGCGTCGAGCTCGGTAAGCCGATCAAGGTTGCCGGCACCCACCAGGTCGACATCTCGCTCTATCGCGAGGTGCGCGCCACGGTCACGGTTCTCGTGGGCGTGGACGCCGCGGAGGCCGCCGCTGAGGTTGAGGCTGAGGCCGAGACCGCTGAGGCCGAGGTCGCCGAGGTTGAGACCGAGGAGGCCGCCGAGTAGCGAACGCTCTCGGTGAAACCGATTCTGGTTAGAAGGGGCTGCAGCTCTGCGCTGCGGCCCCTTTTGCTATGCGCGGTGTCCGCGCGGCGTGGCGCGGCGGCGTTTTACAGGCTGCGAGCGTAGGAGACGAGGCCGTCGCGTGCATCGGCGGGGGCGATGATGCGCATGGCTCCGCCGGCAGCGAGCACATGGTCGTAAAGCCAGGGCAACGAGCTGGTGCGTACCGTAAAGCGCGTGCTGCCGTCTGCCAGCGGGCGTGCCTGCTCAATACCGCTCCATGCGGGGATGGGCTTGTCGGGTGCGATTTCGAGCTCGATGGCGGTCCCGCTCGCGCGCAGGCTGTCCGCCACAGCGGGAACAGCGCACGCCGCGCTGCGCGCAGGCTCGTCAAGAACCTCGACGCGGCCGATTCGCTCAAGGCGATAGCGGCGCGGGGCGTTCTTCTCGACATCTTGGGCAAGCAGGTAGGCGCCGTCGCCGGTGACGTCGATGGAGAGCGGGTCGACTACGCGCTCGCGCGGTGCCGTCTCGCCGTGGGAGCGGTAGGAGATGCGGCAGCGCCGATGGCCTTCAAGAGCGCGCCTGAGCGCGGGGTAGTGTGTGCCAAACGAGGTCGAACCGGCAACGAGGGGAGCGTCGCCGCCCGTGTGCGCAAGGGGCAGGAGTGCGCGGCTCAGGCGGTCGCGCACGTTGGCATCGAGCGCGAGCGAGCCCATGACGTGCGCCAGAACGGCGCCCTCGCCCAGGCTTAAGCGAAGCGGTGTGAGGTGCGCCCCGTCGCCGGCAAGCACGATGTCGCCATGGTCGCGAAAGATGACCGCGCGAGCACCGCTCTCGCGGTCGGCAAGGGCTGAGATGAGTTCGATTGCCTCGTCCAGCTGGGCATCTGTACAGGCGAGCTGACGAGCTGCCTCGTTGGCAGCTACGAGCGAGTCCTCTGTGGAGGAGAGAAGCTCGAGCAGCCGAATGGCCCGGTCAACGCGGGTGTCGGAGAGGGTGAGCGCGGTGTTGCGCTGCTGCTTGCGCGGCTTACGAGGCATGTGCGGCCACCGTCCTCTCAATATGCGCGCGCCATGCGTCGACGAGAGGCGCGGGCCCCTGGGGGCGCATGCCATCGTGCGCGTGCGAAAGGGCAAAGGCTGCCGCCGCATTCACATCGCGCGCCTCCACCGTCCAGCTCCAGGTGCCGTCGGCCTCGCGCTGGGCGCGCCCGCGTCCGTAGGTAATCGCCTGCACCTCTGCCTCGGTGCGCTCGGCGGGTAGGGTGAACACCGCCGTTGCCGTGGGGCCACTTGCGAGGTCAAAGGGCAAAAACAGATAGGCCCGGGCGTCGAACGCGTCGGGGATTTCATAGGGGCTGCCGAGCGCGCCGAGGCGCGCGATGCGGTCGATACGAAACGTGCGGACCTCGCCAGACGCGTCGTCAAGCGCGGCGATATAGCCGGCAGACTCGTGGGAGAAGATGCCGTACACCGCAATCACGCGCTCCGATTGTTTACCGGCGGCATCGGTGTAGCGCATCTTGATGGTGCGGCGGAGCGAGAAGGCGGTCCACAGCGCGTCGGTTATGGCATCGCGCGCGGTGCCGTCGCGCCTCGTTGCTTCGTCTTCAACCGACAGCTCACCCTCCACCGCTTCGAGAGATTCGAGAGCCTTGGTGCGGATCGCCCTCAGCGGCGGCTCGAACGGCGAGCCCGGCACGGCAAGATGGGCATCGATGGCGGCCACGAGCAGGCGCGCGTCCTCTTCGCGTACGAGGCCGCCGGCGGCAAAGGTGCGCGCCCGGTCGAGCGCCCATGCGCTCTGCTCGGTTTCGGAGGAGCCGGGGGTCTTAAGCTCGGCGATATACACGCCGCGCTCTTCGAGCTTCTCGCGGTCACGTCTGAACTTGCGCAGGTCTGAGGCGCGGTTGCCCGATCCGTAACCAAGATCCGAGTCAGAGACGATCTCCTCGGTGGCAAGAGGGCGCGGGGCGGCATTGAGCACAAACAGGAGGTTCAGCAGGCGCTGAGCCGTCTCGTCAACGGGCATCGGCTCGGGGTCGTCGTACGCCTCGGCTGCGTGTCGATCTGCCATTGCGGCCTCCCTCCGTGCGGTTGTGCGGGCAACGCTCAAGGGCGCTCGCGGCGCCTGTCTCGGTGCCCCATTCTAGACGATGCGCCCGCTGCGGCGCGCGCCATCGCGTTCTCACCATAACGGGTGGGTCGATAGCTGCAGAAACAGCAAACTCGCGCTATACTTTCGACTACATACGGAGAATGCCTCGCCCCCGGCGGGAGCATCTGAGAACACAGCGATGCGGGGTCCCCTATGGCTAACGTCCGCCCTTATATCAACCACCTGCTCCAGAGCTCGGGCATCACGCCCGCATGCAGCGAGGAGGAGCGCCTTGCCGCCGAGGACCTGGCGCAGATTTTCCGCAACCACGGCTTCGAGCCGGAGCTGCAGGAGTTCAGCGCTTCGGGCTCAAAGAAGATCGTGAACGCGGTCTTGGGCGTGCTTGTCTTTTTGGGCGCCCTGCTCATGGGCATCGGCGGTGCTATCGGCTTCATCGGCATTCTGTTGGCCATCGCCGGCGGTGTGCTCTTTACGCTCGAGCGCATGGGCAAAACGTCGCTGTCGAGCATCGGCGCGGCGGGTCTCTCCCAGAACGTGATTGCCTACCACAAGGCGTCCGGCCCGCTTGCCTCGCCGCGCAACCGCCCCGTTGTGGTGGTCGCCCACTACGACTCTCCGCGCGCCGACCTGCTCTCGCAGATGCCCTACGCGGCGTACCGACCGCTGATCGTCAAGCTCCTGCCTTACGCCATGCTGGCGCCTGCGGTTATCTCCATCGTTCGCCTGCTGCCGCTTCCGGGCGCACTTAAGGTTGTCCTCTGGGTCCTCGCGATCGTCGCTGCGCTGGTGCCCCTCGCGGCCGCGGTTGCCACGTTCGCCAACCGCTTCGTGCTGCCCTACACCTCCGGCGCGGTGTGCAACAAGTCCTCCGTTGCCGCCATGCTCGGTGTGATGAACGCCGTCGCCCCGTTTAAGGGCGACACGGAGTTCCCCGCTGACGGTCCGTTCAAGAAGTACATGCGCGAGCAGCGTCGCGCCGCCGAGGCCGCGGCCCGCGCCGCCGCCGAGGCCGCTGCTG
>CASELS010000022.1 GCA_949288855.1 uncultured Collinsella sp.
CCTCGCCGGCGAGGCCGACCCGCGCCACGGCGGCCTTGGCCGTGCAAGCGGCTCCCGCGCCGCGACTTCGACCGTCGGCAAAGCTGGCGCGGCTTCAACCGGATCGGCCGCAGGCAGTAAAGCACCCGCAAGCGGCGCAGCGGCGGCAGGCGAGGCGCTCGCCCACCCCCTTATCCGCGAGGGCGGCCTCACCTTTGAGGTGAACTTCGACGACTACCTCGACACCGGCATCTTCCTCGACCACCGCGTGACGCGCGGCCTTGTGCGCGAGCACGCGCGCGGGCGCCGCTGGTTTTTGAACCTCTTTGCCTACACGGGCACGGCTACCTGCTACGCCGCCGACGCCGGCGTGGAGGAGACGGTAACCGTCGATCTCTCCAACACCTACCTCGACTGGGCGGAGCGCAACATGGTGCGCAACAGCTTCACCGGCCCCGAGCACCATTTTGTGCGTGCCGACGTGCTGGCGTGGATCCGCCAGATGCGCAAAAACCCGGACAACCGTTGGGACCTTATCTTCTGCGACCCGCCGACCTTCTCCAACTCGAGCAAGATGGGTCAGCGCACCTGGGATGTGCAGCGCGACCACGTGGAGCTCCTCTGCGGCGTGGCGGGCCTGCTGACCGACGACGGCGAGGCAATCTTTAGTTGCAACCTGCGCACCTTTAGGCCCAACGTCCGCGAGCTCGAGCGCCGCGGGGTCGCGCTTGAGGACATCTCCGCCGAGACGATTCCCGAGGACTTCTCGCGCAACGCCCGCATCCACCGCTGTTACCTCGTCCGCAACGTACGGAACAGCAGGTAGAAGCTCTAGCATAGTGGGTTCACTATAGCTATAATGCCCATCATCAGGCCGAGCATGCTCCCCGTGGGGCACCTCGGCCATCGTCTGCTTTGCACCGGGCCCGCCCGCGTGCGGGCAGACGGCATCGCAGGCGTCTTAGAGGAGCTTTCTTCCATGAGCAAACAATCTACCGGCGACCTATCGGCCACCGCAAAGGGCACCGATAAAGCCGCAAGCGGGGCGCATCCCGCTATCCCGGTGAGCATCGGCGCGATGCTCGTCACCTTGGGTGTTGTCTACGGCGACATCGGAACGTCGCCCATGTACGTCACCAAGGCGCTCGTCGCCGGCAACGGCGGCATCATGAGCGTGAACCAGGAGTTCGTGCTCGGCGCGCTGTCGCTCGTCATTTGGACGGTGACCTTGCTTACCACCGTCAAGTACGTGCTGATTTCGCTCAAGGCCGATAACCACGGCGAGGGCGGCATCTTCGCGCTCTACTCGATCGTGCGTCGCTTTGGCAAGTGGCTCATCATCCCCGCCATGCTCGGCGGCTCGGCGCTGCTCGCCGACGGTATCCTCACCCCCGCCGTCACCGTGACGACGGCCATCGAGGGCCTGCGCACCATCCCCGAGGTCTACCAGGTCATTGGCGATAACCAGATGAACGTCGTCGCCATCACGCTCGCCATCATCTGCCTGCTCTTTGTGGTGCAGCGCGCCGGCACGAGCAAGATCGGCCGCGCCTTTGGCCCTGTGATGACGCTCTGGTTCATCTTCCTCGGCGTCATGGGCCTCATGCATGTGGTCGATAACCCCATTGTCTTTTTGGCGATCAACCCGCTCTACGGCATTCAGTTCTTGCTCTCGCCCAACAACTACGCGGGCTTTATGATTCTGGGCAGCTGCTTCCTCGCCACCACCGGTGCCGAGGCGCTCTACTCCGATATGGGTCATGTCGGCCGCGGCAACATCTACGCCACCTGGCCCTTCGTTAAGATCTGCCTGCTGTTCTCCTACCTCGGCCAGGGCGCGTGGCTGCTCTCCAACGCGGGCAACGCCGAGCTCCTCGCCATCGAGGACCTGAACCCGTTCTTCCAGATGCTCGACCCGGGCATCCGTCCGTTTGCCGTTCTGCTCTCCACCGCGGCGGCCATCATCGCCTCGCAGGCGCTCATCACCGGCGCTTTCAGCCTGGTTTCCGAGGCAATCCGCCTCGACCTCATGCCGCACATGCAGACCTTCTATCCGGCCGAGACCAAGGGCCAACTCTACATCCCCATGGTCAACTACGTGCTGTGGATCGGCTGCGTCATCGTGGTGCTGCTCTTCCAGAGCTCCGCGCACATGGAGGCCGCCTACGGTCTGGCCATCACCATCACCATGCTCTGCACAACGCTTCTGCTCTTCTTCTATCTGCACAAGCTTCGCCGCGTGAAGGTGTTCCCCTGGATCTTTGTGGTGTTCTTTGCGCTGCTTGAGGGCTCGTTCCTCATCTCCTCGCTCACCAAGTTCTTCCATGGCGGCTACTTCACCCTGCTTATGGCTGCGCTCATTATGGCGATCATGCTCTGCTGGTACGCCGGCACCGCCGTCGAGCGCCGTCAGGCCACGCTTCTGCCCATCAAGAACTACCTCGACCAGCTCGACCGTCTGCGCCACGACACCACCTACGACCTCGTGAGCGACAACCTGGTCTACCTCACCAACGGTACCAACACGGACTTCCTCGATCGCGACATCCTCTACTCGATCCTGGACAAGCACCCCAAGCGCGCCAAAGCCTGGTGGTTCATCAACATCCAGACGATGGACGAGCCGCACACCTTTGCGTACTCGGTCGAGAACTTTGACACCGACTACGTCTACCGCGTGCACCTCTACCTTGGTTACAAGGTGCCGCAGCGCGTTAACGCCTACCTCCGTCAGGTGGTTCAGGACCTCTCCGCCACCGGCGAGCTGCCCGCGCAGGTGCACGAGTACTCGGTCTACAAGAAGCCGGGCCCCGTGGGTTCGTTCATGTTCTTCATGCTGCGCAAGACCCTCTCGCCCGAGAGCGACGTGGACCATCACGAGCGCACCGCCATCGCGCTCAAGTACGCGATCCGTCGCTGGGCGGGTTCGCCGGCGCGCTGGTACGGCCTGGAGAACTCCAGCGTCTCCATCGAGTACGTGCCCATGTTCACCAAGTTCAAAGAGGTGCAGCGCATGCGCCGCATTGGGCCGAACGACCGCCCTTAAGGGCTTGATCGCGTACGCCTAAGGGCGTGACCACATAAGCCTGAGCGCTTCGGCGCATACGGGTTTGACGCGGGCGAGGTGCAGCTTACAGAAGCGGCGCCTCGCCCATCCAGTTTTGATACCAAAGCGCGAGCGACCGGTCCATCTCGGCCATAAAGTCGCTCGTGTGTTTGCGCTGGTAGATGTCGCGCACGCGGGCGCCGGGCTCTGCGGCGTGCGGGCGAAACATAGCGTCCATCTCGGCAATCTGCGCGGCACGCAACCTCGCATCGGCGCGGCGATAGCGCTCCTCCATCACGATGTTGGCCGTTGGATGGGGCGTGGCGGGGCGCTCCTTGGCGGGGGTGCCCAAGACCAACATAGAGAGTGGCAGCGTGTAGGGCGGCAGGTCAAGAAGCGCCGCCACCTCTTCGGCATGCTCAACCACGTCTCCAATGTAGCAACTCCCCAGGCCCACCGCCTCCGCGGCGATCACCGCAGTCTGAGCCGCCGCAACCGCGTCCTGCGCGGCGATGGCAAGCTCGCCGCGCTGCGGCGGGCGCGGACGGGCGCTCTCGGCATCCGCACAGCCCAGCTCGGCAAAGAGGTCCATCCACTTCGCGTAGTCGACCACAAACACCAACACCCACGGCGCCTTGGCAATAAAGGGCTGGTTATCGCAGAGAACCGCGAGCCGCTCGATGGTCTCGCGTCGGCGGATGTCGACAATCGAGTACATCATCATGGCGCCGCCCGAGGGCGCGCGCGTTGCCGCATGGAGCACCGCCTGCCGCTGGGTCTCATCGACCGGCGTGTCCGCAAACACCCGGGTCGAGGACCTCCGGCAGATAAGGTCCAGCGTTGCATTGCTGGCAACAGCTTGGGGCAGTGCATCAATGTTGGTCATGGGAGCCTCCTCGCACCGCGCCACGAGCGCCCAGGGGCCGCGGCGGTTTTGTGATCTTTCTTGCGTTTATCTTAGGCGTTATAGCTTTTCGGCGGACAAACCGCATGTCGACATTTTCTTGACACGTGAAGGATACGATAAGGCGTTGGTTTGTAAGCATTCGGTTAGGCGCCGGCAAACCCGCACGTAGCCGCGCCGCCGGAGATGGAAGGTCACCATGATCGTAGCCGTCATCTCATATATTGGCCTGGTCGCGAGCATCGCGCTCGGCATCCTCGCCAACACTCGCTTTGCAGGCGCTATCGCTGGCACCGCTACGCCCGCCGCATCCACCGGCACCGCACCCAACGCCCCCGCCGCGCCGTCCGCGCCCACCGCAGAGGGCAACGCCGCGATGGCGCAGCCCGCGCTCTTCCGCAAGAGCGGTATCGCCTGGGGCGTCTTCATCTGCGCCATTCAGCTCTTCATCGGCATCTGGGCCACGCTCGGGCTCGTAGAGAACGACCCCGTCTCCGCACTTTTTGGCAACATCGTGCTCACGCTCACCGCCGTATGCTGCTTCGCTCGCCCGCACCTGGCTGTGCGCGTCCGCGCCCTCACCGCCGAGGGCGGCCGCTTCCCCCATCCTGTGCGTGCAAGCGTCATCGCCTTGCTGGTGGCCGGCGTGTTTGCCACGCTCGGCCTCGAGATTCCCAGCAACCACGACATCTTCTGGATGTATCCCCTCTGCCTGCTGCTCGAGTGGGCACTCGTCACCGCAGCGCTCGCCGGCCTGTTCTTCCTCTTCCAGCGCCGCGCCACCGCCCCCGCCGTGCTCGCGCTTGCGCTCTGCATCCTCGGCATCGCCGAGTACTTTGTCATCCTTTTCAAGTCGATGCCCATCCAACCCGGCGACCTCTTTGCCCTAAGCACCGCCGCCGCCGTGAGCGCCGGCTACACGTACCTGCTCTCGCCGTACTGCATCTACGGCATCGCGTTCGCCGCGCTCGGCGTGCTCGCGCTCATCATCGCCGGCCTCTGGCGCCCCGAGCGCGCTCGCCGCACCCGCCGCGCGCTCCTTATCAACCTGCTTGTGGGCGTGCTCTGCCTCGGCGGCATCACCGCACACGTGACGCTCATCGATTACTACAACGCCCTCGGTATCCAGATCTACACCTGGCGCCCGCTCGAGAGCTTCTACCGCCAGGGCTACATCCCCTCGTTCATCACGAGCGCCCAGACCATCATCCCGCCCAAGCCGCGCGACTACTCCGCCTCCGAGGCCGAGGAGCTGCTCGAGAGCTACGCCGCCAGCTACGACAATGGCACCGGCGTAAGCGAGGAGCGTACCCAGGCCACCGCGCAGTTTGACGAGGAGAAGCCCACGGTCATCGCCATCATGAACGAGACCTTCTCCGACCTCTCCATCTACCAGAACCTGCACGCCGACTACGAGGGCCCCACGCACTTCAAGAGCATCTCCGACGCCGTGGCGCGCGGCACGCTCTACGTCTCTGCGTACGGCGGCGGCACCTGCAACACCGAGTTTGAGTTCCTCACCGGCAACTCCATGGCCTACCTCGGCAACGGCGTGTATCCGTACTCGACCTACAACCTCACGCAGACCGAGAACCTCGCCGAGCAGTTCAGCGAGCTTGGCTACACCACCACCGCGATGCACCCCAACCACGGCACCAACTGGAACCGAGAGAACGTCTACCATGACTTTGGGTTTGACGAGTTCCTCACCATCGAGGACTTTGAGGGCGCCGACAAACTCCGCGGCATGGTGACCGACGAGGCCACCTACGACAAGATCCTCCAAATGCTCGACGAGAACAGCGATCCGCAGTTCATCTTCGACGTGACCATGCAAAACCACTCCGGCTACGAGACGGGGCTTCTGCCGAGCGATAAGCAGACGAATTACCTTATCGACGGCGAGTATGACGCCGAGGTCAACGAGTACCTCGCGCTCATTCAGGAATCCGACCGC
This sequence comes from uncultured Collinsella sp., assembly GCA_949288855.1. Classification (GTDB taxonomy): domain Bacteria; phylum Actinomycetota; class Coriobacteriia; order Coriobacteriales; family Coriobacteriaceae; genus Coprousia. The sequence continues at coordinate 5,887 of CASELS010000022.1, forward strand.
GCGCTCGAGCAGTTCCTCGCCAAGCTCAGCCAGCTCGACCGCAAGGTGGTCGTGGTGTTCTTTGGCGACCACCAGCCGTTCTTTCCCGATAAGTACAACGACACCTGGTTTACCGGCGAGGACGAGGCCACCCATGCCGAGCGCCTCTGGCAGACCGACTACGTCATCTGGGCAAACTACGATGTCGCAGGCAGCAGCCAGACGAGCGAGAACATCGACACCTCGATCAACTACCTCGGCGCCCTTATGAAGCAGCTCATTGGCGCACCCCTCACCGATTACGAGAAGGCGCAGCTCACCGCCCGCGAAAGCATGCCGGCCATCAACACCACCGGCTTCTGCGACGCGCGCGGCACGTGGTACCTCACGGGCACCAACGCAGACGAGACCACCACCGAGGCGGGCGACGCCGCGGTGAACGCGCGCTACGACCTGTCGATGATTCAGTACCTTAAGCTCTTTGGGCACGGCGACGGTATCTTTACCAAGACGCTTCAAGGCGCCGCGAACGAGACGGACCCCAACCTCGCGCCGGGCACGACCAAAATCAAATAGCAGTTTTTCAGTTATTCAACAATCTACGTCGGGGCCTGCGAGTATTCCCTGCCGCCATGCAACAAAACACGCAGGTACGGGGCAAGCGGTAGTGGCGGCTACTTCGCTATCATCCCCTAGATTGTTGAATAACTGATATTCTGCCTTCAGCACACCGCGCGGCCCTGCAAGCGACGGCAAATACGTTCGACGGTCGCGGCGTCGCAACCGCAGGCGTCCACCAAAAAGCGGCGGGCGTTGCCGTAGCGCTCGTACAGGTAGGTAAGCGTTCGCTCCATCTCGGACGGGTTTGCCTCAAACAGGCACTTGGGCACGATGCGCCGCGCGAGCAGCGAGGCGCCCACGCGCTGTATGCGCAAAAAGCCGCCCATGTAGCGCTCGCTCGCCGCGTAATCCGCGATGATGTCGCGCGGGGCCACGCCGGCAAGGTCGAGCAGAAGCATCGCGATCACGCCCGTGCGGTCCTTGCCCACGCGGCAGTGAAAGAGCACGCACCCTGTCTCGACATCGAGCGCGCCCACAAGCAGGCGAAAACCTTCCTGCCCCTCGTCAAGAAGGTCGCGGTAGACGGCAAACATGCTCTCGGGCAAAAGCCCCTGGAACCCGTTGGAGTTGAGCTGGTCCAGCATGGGCACGTGACGATAGTCGATGCCAGGCTCGGGGCGGCGGTCGTACGGATCGGGGAAGATCTTGAGCTCAAAGTTGCTGCGCACATCGATAACGCGCACGAGCCCGTAGGCGCGCAGCGTCGCACGGTCGCGCTTGGTGAGGCGCGTAAGCGAGCCAGAGCGGAGGAAAACGCCCTTTGCCGTGGTGCCCGTAGCGCCGTCGGGGTCCGTAAAGGAGAAACCGCCTAGGTCGCGCACGTTATGCGCCCCGCCCAGGCGAAGCGGCACCGATGTGTGCGCGGCAGCGGACATGCTCTCTCCTTTAAGGCCGGATGGCACCGAGATATTCGGCGCATCGTTCGAGTATATCGTAGCCCTCTACCGACGCCGGACGGGCTGTCAACCGCCTGATGAAGCCCTTACAGACTAGAGACCAAGAGCCTCGCGCGCCGCGGCCACAATCTGGGCGAGGTCATCGTCCGTAGGATGCGCGAGCGCCGCATCGAAGTTGGCGATCATCGCCTGGGCGTGGGCGTCCTCGGGATTCTCGGCAAGCATGGCCTCGTAGCGGTGGCGGATACCGACGCCCATCTTGCCCTGGCACATCGCCCCTCCCAGAAGCTCTGCGCCGGCAGGCAAGTGCTTTTTAAAGTTGCCGAGGATCCGCTCAAAATACGATGGGTCTCCGCCAAAGCCTGCCGTGCCAAATAAGAACACGCGCTTGCCGTCGAGCTTGGCGAGGAGCTCGGCAAGCGACGGGTCGCAATCACCCTTATCGGTCCATGAACCTGCGAGCACGGTATCCGCTGCAAGGACCTGAGCCTCCTCGGGCGCGCCCGCGGCAGGAAGGGCGCCTGAATAAGCAAGCTCTGCGCCAGCCGCCGCGAGCGAACGCGCGAGCTCTTCGCCCACCTTAGCCGTGTTGCCGCCCTTGCTTGCCCAAACAATCGCGTAGCTCATGATCTGCCCCTCTCCAAGCGCGCCGTCGCGCCGCATCGCGTCCTTTGTCTTCTGTGCTGCAAGCGTTGTACCCATACGGCGGGATTGCAACCGCACCCGGACCTCCCGCCAAGCACCAACAGACAAACTCCGCGCAGGTGCGGGCGCGCCCGCCGCATCAGAGGGCCCCTGAGCGGGTACGATGAAGGCATCTTTGGTTGAGGGGACCGCCCATGCACTCGGGTTTTCATCGCATAGCCCGCGTAGTTGCCCGCCACCGCGCGCTTGCCGCGGTCACCTTCGTTGCGGCGCTGCTTGTTGCCCTGCCGACCATGCGCACGGCACCTGTTAATTCGAGCGCGTCTTCCGCATATGCATTTCGGGCGACCTATGAGTATCAGATGCTCGAAGAGCAGCTTGCCACCGAGTGCACGACTCTTTCGTACTTTGAGCACGAAGAGGAGCGAGCGGGCCTCACCCCCGGCATGGCACGCGCGCAACGCGAGACGAAAGACCGGGCAGAGCTTCTGCGAGCTGCCGTGGCGGCAACGGATGCGACGAGGTATTACCGCGCGCTTGCCGCCTACTACGACGGCATGGCTGCAGATACAGGCAATACAGGAGACGCGCGCTACTATCAGGCGCAGGCGCTGCAGGCAGAAGGGCTTGCCGAACTCGAGCAACCGCGCACCTACCTGCTGCCCCAAACGATGCCTACGCTCGTCTACCTCGCAAGCAATATAGGCGCACTTCTCCCCCTTCTCGCACCGTTTCTTCCCACGGACGGAACGATGGGCTACGACGGATCGCTCGATTTTCTTCTCTGGATTGTTCCCATCATCATCGCCGCGCTTACGGCGACACCTTCGCGAGTGTTTACGCTCAACTTGAGGAAGGGCTGGCTGCGCAGTACGACCGCAGGGGTGCTGGCAGCCTTCGCCGTTACCGCACCGGCAGCCGCTATCATGTTTTTCCGCAACGGGCCCGGTGAGGCAGCCCAGCCCGTTATCTATCTAGCGGGAGACGGAACGATAGTAGCAACCACCGTCGGCGCGGTCGTAGGGGAACGCGCGCTCCTGTTGGCGGGCATTGCCGCGCTTGTCGCGACCTTCGCCATAGCCTCGCACAGGGTTTTTCACTCCCGTGTGCCCGCAGGAATCATCACATCGGCAGGGGTGCTGCTCGCCGTGCAGCCCTGGTACTTCGACATCTTGAGTCCTGTCCGTGCAATTGCGTCGCGTCTCCCCACAACCTATCTCGATCCCAGCCGTGCAACAGGGGCGTACCAACCCTATATCGGCGCTATACCAAAAAACGGTTTTGGCAATCTCTCAGCCTCAGCCGGCATAAGCGCACTTGCTGGCGCCATGCTCCTATGCGCGGCCTTCGCCGTTGCGGCCCGCGCACTCGCCCGCCGCGCCGAGCGTTGGCGCACCGCGCCGCCTCGCATCGCCGGCTTCACCTTCCACCTGCACCAGCTGATCATTACCTGGCGCCATGCCCGCGAGCCGCAAGGCGGACACATCTCGCGCCTCCCCGGCGACCCCCTCGCGCACGGCCCGCCGGCAGCCCAACGCACCACCGCCGAGCCCGTCAACCGGGCCCGCGCGATCATCTCCCCCGCATGCTCGGGCGTTCCACCACCGTGTCAGCACGGCCCTGTCACCCCAGCATGAAAGAGAGATGATCTGAATGACCCGACTATCCGTCAAACGCACTCCGGCGCACGCGCGGCGAGCGCCCAGACATGTCACCACAGCACGCCTTGCCGCTCGCTATGCCCAAGAGCTTTTGCGCCTTACCCTCAAAACCAAAACCTTATGGGCTCTTGTTCTGACCATAGGCGCCATTCTTTGTTTCTGCCTCGCTCTTCCGCCCGGTCAGACGGTCTACAGTCCGTACGATCATAAGCTCCTCGAAGAAAATGCCCGTCTTACCTTGGAGCAATTCGACGCGGACCAGGAATGGCTCGCCTCACCTTCCCACTCACCCGCGGAAGACGCCCTCAAAGACAGGTCACGTACCATGGCAGCGCTGGCGAAAGACCTGCTCAGCGCCTCAAGCGACCGTGAGCTGATCGAAGTCCTCGCCCGCATGGCGCGCCAAAACGAACAGGACGCGCGTGCCAGGCGCCTCGTAGGCACCTCGGCAGAGGAATATGAGCTCGAGGCGCGCTTCCTCGAGGAGCTTGCCAGCTTGGACGACCCGCGCATCTACCGCGCAACGTCTGACATGCCCGCGCTCACCCTTCTCACATTCTATTGGCAAGGCAACCTACGGCTCCCCGTTCTAAGCAACGCTCTGGAGCAGCTTCTACCTACCTCACCCCTTACGTACAGCTCGATACCTATGGGCCGTGAGGCTTACCTCCTGCTTACCGCTCCGGTTCTTGCTGTAACGGTCCGCATCGTATCGTGGCGCAGCCGCGCGCGGCTGATGACTATGACGCCGCTTCCAAGCAGCCTTGCAACCATAATCAACGTTGCGGTTGCGACCGTGGCGAGCTGCTCGGCAATCGCGCTTGCCATGCTCCCAACCGTTGCGGTAGCGCTCGCGCGTAACGGACTGGGCGAGCCGGGATATCCCATTGCATTCTTTAGAGCGAACGCCCCCGTTTTCACCGATAGCGCAACGGTTCTGTTAGAGACAACTGCACTCTGTATTGCGGGCGCCTTCGCACTCGCCAGCTTAGCGGAGCTCGCGGTACACATCACACATCACACGATACCTGCCGCAGCAGCGCCCATCGCTGTAGCGCTCATACCGCTTCTACCGGAATACTACGAGTTCTTTGGCCCTGCGGCCGACGTCGCTGCGCTACTTCCCAGCACGTACCTCTACACCCCCAAAGCAACCGGTGCGCTCAACTACTTCATCAATCTGTACCAAAATGCCGTTACTATATCGAACGTCAACTCAACACAGGGGCTCTGTGTACTGGGAACTTTTGGCGCAATCTGTCTCGGCGCGAGTCTTTTCGCTCACATAGTCACGGCAAAATGGAGACTGCGGCACCAAGGCAGCTCCAAAAATGGTGATGATCGCGCAAACAATGCAAGCGTAAAAGCCGAACGGGCACAAAGCTTGAGGCACTTTGCCCGCACAACGCCACAACGGCCGCAGCTCCTCCGCAGCACGTTCCGTATCATGCTACGCGGAAGCGCCGCTGTTCCTGCCATTGCCTGCATCACCGTCATCTGCTCTGCTCTGCCCGCGCTCGCGCCCTTTAACCTTGGTCGAGACAGCTATGCGCAGGAAGCGTATCGAGCTCAAATGCAGCAACACGCACGCAATCGTGCGCAGGGCATTCTCGAGGGAGGCGCTTATATTCTCGAGAAGCAGGGAGAGTGCCTCCGCCATGCAGCGTACGCACCCGATGACCAGGCGTTTGCGATAAGTGCCGCATCGTACGAAGCATGGTTAGCAGACCAATACAGACAGGGCACTCTTGTTGCCCAAAGCCCTTATGAGCTAGCCGAGGCCGAGAGACGCGCCGCGTTCTTTTCCCAGCTGGCGCACTCCTCGGATGCAGCGCTCTACCTCAGAAGCTCAGACCTGCCCGCCCCTGCGCTCGCGGGCGAGCTCACGCGCCTCATCCCTCCGGCAGCATGGGCAGCATGCCCCCTGTGCCTTGGAGCTGCGGGAACGCTACTGTGCCGACGAGGGTTCATGCGACAGGCGCCCACCTCCAAACTCGCAAGTGCGAGTGCAACAGCTCTCACAACATTCTGGATAAGCGCCATAACGCTCGCGACGAGCTGGGCGACCGCGGCGACCATAGCACTCGCGCGCAACGGCCTTGGAACCGCGTCTTACCCCGTCACCACAACAGAGCACAGCGTCCTTACAGCGGGCGAAGCGATTGCACAACACGTCGTGGTCCTTATCGCGCTCTGTCTATGTATGTCCTGCGCGGCGGCATTCATTGGCGCCCTTATTGCCCGCGACAGGCGCTGGCAACTCACATCGAGCGCCCTCGGCTCCCATTACGCCACCAACCGCACTAGCAGCTAAGAGAGGGGATTCCTATGCTGACCTTGACTAATTATTCCCTCGGATACCGGAGCAAACCGTTGCTCGACCACGTCTCGCTTAGCATTCAGCCCGGTTCCATTACCGGCCTGGTAGCACCCAATGGGCACGGCAAAACTACGCTGCTCAAAGCTATCGCCGGCTGCGGAGACGGACGTGCATCTGGCTCGCTCGCCGTAGACGGCATTACCCCACGAGACGGCGTCGCGCTTCGTCGTGCTATCTTCTACGCCCCCGGCGACGCGACTTTGCTCTATCCCGGCCTCACCGCTCAAGATCACCTCAAGATGGCTCAGCGTCTTTGGATGAGCACGCTCGACATCAAAACGGTGGCCGAAAAAACCGGCGTGGCAGCTTTTGCCCGCAAGCGGGTGCGGACGTTGTCGCAAGGCATGAAGCAGCAACTGGCCCTTGCCATCGCCTATCTCACAGAGGCACCCTACCTGCTGCTCGATGAACCTATGAACGCGCTCGACCCCACCAACGTGCAGATAAATTCGGACATCCTGCGGGCACTTGCCCACAGGGGAACCGCGATTGTGATGAGCTCGCACATCCTCGACAACGTTGATGCGCTTGCCGACCGCATCATCTTTATCAAGGACCAAAAGCTTCTCGAACATGACCCCGCGGCATCACACGAGAGCGCTCTCAGCGTTTACCGGAGGCTGTATCGCCAATAGGGGCGTCAGCCGCCGCTCCCCTACTCCGCGAACTGGGCGTTGTAGAGCTCGGCGTAGGCGCCGCCGCGGGCGAGGAGCTCGTCGTGCGTGCCGCGCTCGATGATCTGGCCGTCGCGCATCATGAGGATGCAGTCGGCGTTTCTGATCGTGCTTAGGCGATGCGCCACAATAAAGCTCGTGCGCCCGCTCATGAGCTGGTCAAAGGCCTCTTGGACCTGCAGCTCGGTGCGGGTGTCGATGGAGCTTGTGGCCTCGTCGAGCAAAAGGATCGCCGGGTCGGTGAGCATGATGCGCGCGATGCACAGAAGCTGCTTTTGGCCCTGCGAGAACGTGCCGCCGTCCTCGCCAATCACCGTGTCGTAGCCCTGCGGCAGCGCGCGGATGAACGAGTCGGCGTGTGCGCGCTCGGCGGCGGCGATGACCTGCTCGCGCGTGGCGTCCGGGCGGCCGTAGGCAATGTTGTCTGCCACCGTGCCCTCAAACAGCCACGTCTCCTGCAGCACCATGCCAAAGGCCGCGCGCAGGCTCTTGCGCGTGAGCTGGCGAATGTCGTGCCCGTCGAGCAGAATCTGCCCGGCGTTAACATCGTAGAAGCGCAGTAGCAAATTGATGAGGGTCGTCTTGCCGCAGCCCGTGGGACCCACGAGCGCAAAGCGCATGCCGGGGCGGGCGTGCACGCAAATGTCGCGCAGAAGCGGTCGGTCCGGCACGTAGGAGAAGTCGACGTGCTCGATCTGGACGTCGCCCTGCGGGTCGGTAAGCTCGATCGCGGTAGGTGCGTCGGGCGTCTCCTCCGCCGAATCGACGAGCGCAAACACGCGGCGAGCCGAGGCAAACGCTGTCTGGATTTGCGTGATAACGCTTGTGACCTCGTTAAACGGCTTGGTGTACTGATTGGCGTAGGAGAGGAACGTCTGGACGCCGCCCACCGTAAGCACCGCGGGCCACCCGGTGATGACGCACGCGCAACCAAGCACGCCCACCACCGCGTAGATGATGTTGTTGATAAAGCGCGTGCCGGGGTTGGAGAGCGAGCTTAGAAACTGCGCGCGCTCGCCGGCGGTGTAGAGCTCGCTGTTAAGGGAGCCAAAGCGCTCCTCGGCGCGCGGCGCAAAACCAAAGGCCGCCACGAGCTTCTGCCGGCCAACGTACTCCTCCACATGCGCGCCGAGCTCGCCCTGGATGCACTGCTGCGCGGCGAAGCTCTTGTTGGAAAGCTTGGCGATGAGCCCCGCCGCCACAATGGATAGCGGCGTGACGAGCACAACCACGATGGCCATGGGGACCGAGACCGTGAGCATGAACACAAGCGTACCCACAATGGTGACGACGCCCGTGAAGAGGTTCGTGAAGCCCTGGAGCAGGCCGTCGCCCACCTGGTCGACGTCGTTTACCACGCGGCTGATGAGGTCACCGTGCGGGTGCGCGTCGATGAAGGAAAGCGGCATGCGGCCGATTTTCTCGCTCGTCTCGACGCGCATGTCGCGCACCGCGCGGTACGAGAGACGGTTGATGCAGTAGCCCTGGATCCACTGAGTGACGGCAGCGCCGGCGACCACGGCCGCGAGCTGGGTTGCCAGCACAAGCAGCGCCTCAAAGTCGACCTGGCCGGGGCCGATGATGATGTCGATGGCGCGGCCGATCTGGATCGGCACATAGAGCTGCAAAATGACCGACACCGCAGCCGAGATGAATGACAGCACAAAAAGCCCTGCGTGCGGGCGCACATAGGCGGCGAGGCGCGCGAGGACTGTGCCCGTGGAGAGCTTGGGCGCCGAGCCCGGGCCGCCGCCGGTAAGGTCGTCGGCGCCGCCGGCGATGCTCGAGGTAACGGTTGCCACCGAGCCGGTGGAAGCATAGGGGTTAGGCATTCTCGGCCACCTCCTTAGTATCGCTCGAAGCAAGCGGGGCGGACAGGGTGGTACCCTCAGCCTCCTCGCGCTTGAACTGCGAGTAGAAAATCTCCTGGTAGACCGTGCACGCGCGCATAAGCTCGTCATGCGTGCCCAGGCCCACCACCTGGCCGCGGCGCATGACGCAGATGAGGTCGGCCTCGCGCACCGACGAGATGCGCTGGCTCACGATAACCGTGGTAAGGGGCATACTACCCGCCGCCGCGCCCTCGCACGAGCGGACGTGGATGGCGTGGCGAAGCGCCGCGTCGGTCTTGAAGTCGAGCGCCGAGGCGGAGTCGTCCAAAATGAGGATAGCCGGGTCGCCCACCAGGGCGCGCGCGATGGTGAGGCGCTGCCGCTGGCCGCCGGAGAAGTTCTTGCCCGCCGCCTCAACCGGCGCATCGAGCCCCTTGGGGTTCGCGCGCACAAAGTCGGCTGCCTGGGCAATCTCAAGCGCGCGCCAGAGCTCGTCGTCTGAGGCGTTGGCATCGCGCCAGGTGAGGTTTGAGCGGATGGTGCCCGAGACCAGGCTCGCCTTCTGCGGGACGATGCCCACCGCGCGCCTGAGCTCGGCGAGCGGCCAGGTGCGCACGTCGCGACCAAAGAGCTCGACCGTGCCCTCGGTTGCGTCGTACAGGCGCGGGATGAGGTTCACGAGCGTGGACTTGCCCGAGCCGGTACCGCCGATGATGCCCAAGGTCTGCCCCGGCATGAGCGAGAAGTCGGCACCGGCAACGGCGGCGCGCATGGCGCCGGGGTAGGTGAAAGCGGCACCTGCCATACGAAGCGACGGCACCGCGGCGGAGCCCGTAAGCACCGGGGCCACCGTACCCGCCGCGGGGCACGCAAGCGCCGGCGCCGCTGCGTCCGCCGCGTCGACGATGGTGGGCGCGCAGTCGAGCACCTCGTTGATGCGCGAAGCCGAGGCGCTCGCCTTGGTAAAGACCACCACGAGGTTGGCAACGTACACGATGGAAAGCAGCGTCTGGGTCATGTAGTTCACAAACGCCATGACCTCGCCCTGGCTGAGCTCACCCGTGTCGACCAGACCGCCGCCCTGCCAGAGAATGGCGCAGACGGCGAGGTTCATCACAAGAAAGGTCACCGGGTTCAAAAGCGACGACAGCTTGCCCACAGCGATGGCCACGGTAGCCTGGTCGTCGGCCGCGCGGCGGAAGCGCTCGCGCTCGTGCGCCTCGCGCGCGAAGGCGCGGATGACGCGCACGCCCGAGAGCCCCTCGCGCGTGAGCAGGGCAATGTGGTCGAGGCGCGCCTGCAACTCCTTAAAGAACGGTACGCAGCGAGCCATAACAAACCAAAAGACGCCGGCGATGATGGGGGTGGAGATGAGGAAGATGAGACCGAGGCGCCAGTCGATGGCGAGCGCCGCGATCATGGACCCCACTGCGAGCAACGGCCAGCGGATGAGCTGACGGATGGCGAGCGCCACCGCAAGCTGCACCTGGTTGACGTCGTTTGTGATGCGGGTGATAAGCGAGGGGGTGCCAAAATGGTCGAGCTCGGTGTAGGAGAGCTCGTTGATGTGCTGGTAGAGGGTAGCGCGAATCTCGGTGCCGATGCCCTGCGAGGCGCGGCTCGCCATCTTCTGGCACACGAGGGCAAACGCGATGCCTACGAGCGCAAAGATGCCCAGCACGCCGCCGTAGAACAGAACGGTCGGCAGGCTGTGGCGGCTGACACCCTCGTCGATCATAAGGGCGACCACAATGGGCGTGAGCACGTCAAAGACGACCTCGATGAGCTTGCAGAGGGGACCTATGATGAGGTTCAGGCGGAACCTGCCAAAAAAGCGGCGGGCGAGCTTAAGCATGGTGCCTCACACAGACGCGTTGGGATGGTGCGCCGGACGGCCGCGCCGTAAACCGCCCAAACGTCATAATGATACGGCAGGCTGCCGCGTCGGCGCACGCACACGGGCAGGTCGGGTCGCTTTTTCACGACCCGTTGAAGCGCGGCCAGGACGCTGGGGTCGCGCGTCTCGTTGATTATGACTCCATTGCATAAGCCATTAGCAGAGCGGGCGGGCGGCCGAAGCCGCCCCGTCCGTACCGCTGCTCTTTACCGCAGACTACACCTCGTACTGCGGCAGATCCTGCAGCGCGATGACATCCATACCCGCGTAGGCGGTGAACGGATCGGCTGCACCCACGCCCTGCGCGTCGGCGCCGTGGGCCTCAGCCTGCTTGGCCGCCTTAACAGCCTCGATGGCCGCCACAAAAGCGCTTGCGCCGGAGAGCGACGTGGCGCTCGTCACGCCGCGGCGCACCGCCTCGGTGCGCATCTTGTAGCCGTCGCCGCGGGCGCCCTGGCCGTACGGCGTGTTGATGATCAGCGCGATCTCGCCGTTGGCGATCATGTCGCCAATATGCGGGTGGCCGTCGGAGAACTTGTTCACGATCTCGCACTTCACGTTGCCGCCGCGCAGAACCTTGGCCGTGCCCGAGGTGGACACAATATCAAAGCCCAGGTAGCGCAGGGTGCGCGCGGTGGACAGGATATGGCGCTTGTCGCGGTCGTTCACGCTGATGAAGACCTTGCCCTGCTCGGGTGACGGCAGCTTGTAGTCGATGGCGAGCTGCGTCTTGGCGTAGGCCTCGGGGTAGCTCTTGGCAATGCCCATAACCTCGCCGGTGGACTTCATCTCGGGCCCAAGCACCACGTCGGCGCCGGGGAAGCGGCCCCACGGCATGACGGCTTCCTTCATGCAGAACCAGTCGAGCTCGCGGTCGTCTGCCGGCAGATGCAGATCGGCGATGGACTCACCGGCCATGATGCAGGCCGCCGCCTTGGCAAGCGGCACGCCGGTGGCCTTGGAGATGAAGGGCACCGTGCGGCTCGCGCGGGGGTTGGCCTCGATGACGTAGACCGTCTCGCCCTGGATGGCGTACTGCACGTTGATAAGGCCGCGCACGCCCACCTCGAGTGCGATGCGGCGGGTGGTGTCGCGCAGCTTCTCAATCAGCGAGTCGGAAAAGCTGAACGGCGGGATGCACGTAGCGGAGTCGCCGGAGTGAATGCCGGCCTCCTCGATGTGCTCAAGAATGCCGCCAATGTAGACCTCTTCGCCGTCGCAGAGCGCGTCGACATCGCACTCGATCGCTCCCTCCAAGAAGCGGTCGAGGTAGACCGGGTAGTCGGGGCTGATCTGCGTGGCCTCGGCCATGTACTCGCGCAAGTGCGGCGCGTCGTAGGCAATCATCATGCCGCGGCCGCCGAGCACGTAGGACGGACGCACAAGCAGGGGGTAGCCAATCTGCGCGGCCACCTGCTCGGCCTCCTCAAAGGAGCGCGCCTCGCCCGCCGGCGGATACATGATCTTCATGCGGTCGAGCAGCGAGCTGAAGCGCTCGCGGTCCTCGGCGAGGTCGATGGCGCGGGGCTTGGTGCCCATAATCTCCACGCCGGCGTCCTCAAGGGCGCGGGCGAGCTTCAAAGGCGTCTGGCCACCGAGCGTCACCACGACGCCGTCCGGGCGCTCCACGTCCACGATGTCCATGACGTCCTCGTAGGTGAGAGGCTCAAAGTAGAGGCGATCCGAGGTGTCGTAGTCGGTGGAGACGGTCTCGGGGTTGCAATTGACCATGATGGTCTCGTACCCGCGGCTCGCGAGCGCATAGCTCGCGTGCACGCAGCAGTAGTCAAACTCAATGCCCTGGCCAATGCGGTTGGGGCCGGCGCCCAGAATCATGGCCTTCTTCTTGTGCGTGTGGGTGACCTCGTCGGGCGCCACGCGCTTCTTGGCCTCCACGCCGGGGCGCAGCAGGTTCTCGTAGGTCTTGTAGTGGTACTCGGTCGCGCTTGCAAACTCGGCGGCGCAGGTGTCGACCGTCTTCATGCACGGCACCACGCCCAGACCCTTGCGGTAGGCGCGCACAAAGCGCTCGTCGCTGCCGGTGAGCGCGGCAATCTCGGCGTCCGAGGTGCCGTACTGCTTGAGCAGGCGCATCGCGTCGGCGTCGATGTCCTCCACGCGGAGTCCCCGGATGGACTCCTGCACGGCCACCATGTCAGCAATGCGCGAGAGGAACCAGCGGTCGATCTTGGTGAGCTCAAAGATCCGCTCCACGTCCCAGCCGCGGCGCAGGGCCTCGACCAGGTAGAAGACGCGGTCGGCGGTGGGCTCGGCCACGTGCTCGGCAAGCTCGTCGTCGCTCATGCCCACACCCTCGTTGCCGCCGGCGGAAAGGCCCACGTGCCCGTCCTCGAGCGAGCGCATGGCCTTGCCAAAGCTCTCCTCAAAGGTGCGGCCGATGGCCATGATCTCGCCCACAGCCTTCATGCGGGTGGTGAGGCGCGTGTCGGTACCCTTGAACTTCTCAAACGCAAAGCGCGGCACCTTGACCACGCAGTAGTCGATCGACGGCTCAAAGCACGCCGGCGTGGCCTTGGTGATGTCGTTCACAATCTCGTCGAGCGTGTAGCCCACGGCCAAGCGCGCGGCGGCCTTGGCGATGGGGAAGCCCGTGGCCTTGGAGGCGAGCGCCGAGGAACGGCTCACGCGCGGGTTCATCTCGATAACGATGATGCGGCCATTCTTGGGGTTCACGGCAAACTGCACGTTGGAGCCGCCGGTCTCTACGCCGACCTTCTCCAGAATAGCGAGCGACGCCACGCGCATGCGCTGGTACTCGAGGTCAGAGAGCGTCTGCGCCGGCGCCACGGTGATGGAGTCGCCGGTGTGCACGCCCATGGGGTCAAAGTTCTCGATGGAGCACACGATGATGCCGTTGCCGACGTGGTCGCGCATGACCTCCATCTCGTACTCTTTCCAGCCCTCGATGGACTCCTCGACGAGCACCTCGCCCGCCGGCGAAAGCTCGAGGCCCTGGCGCACGATCTCGCGGAGCTCCTGCTCGTTGTGGGCAATGCCGCCGCCCGCGCCGCCGAGCGTGAAGCTCGGGCGCAAGACGCAGGGGTAGCCCACGCGCTTCACAATCTCGAGCGCGTCCTCGATGGAGTAGGCGTAGCCGCTTCGCGCGACCTCGAGGCCAATCTCTGCCATGGCCTCGTTAAAGAGCTTGCGGTCCTCGCCGCGCTCGATGGCGGCAAGGTCGCAGCCAATCATTTCGACGCCCTCGCGCTCCAGCACGCCGGACTTGGCGAGCTCGACCGCGGCGTTGAGTCCGGTCTGGCCGCCAAGCGTGGGCAGCAGCGCATCGGGGTGCTCGCGCTTGATGACCTTCTCGATAAACTCGGGCGTGACCGGCTCCACGTAGGTGCGATCGGCAAGGCCCGGGTCGGTCATGATGGTCGCCGGGTTGGAATTGACGAGGATGACCTCGTACCCGTCCTCTTTAAGAACCTTGCAGGCCTGCGCGCCCGAGTAGTCAAACTCGCACGCCTGGCCAATGACGATCGGGCCCGAGCCAATCACCAGAATGCGCTTGATGTCAGTCCGCTTAGGCATGGTCTACATCTCCTCCTCTGCGAACTTCCACCCCGCGAGGCGGTCTTTCGAGATATCGATGTTGAGGTAATCGGCGTCGCCGTCCATAAGGCGCGCGAACGCCGTGAACAGGTAGTGGGCGTCGGTGGGGCCGGGTGAGGCCTCGGGGTGGTACTGGACCGAGAAGCACGGCTGGTCGAGGAGCTGGATGCCCTCGGCGGTGCCGTCGTTCAAGTTCACGTGCGTGAGGCGGATGCGGCCGAAGCGCTCGTTCTGAACGACCGGCGCGACCCCGCGCTCTACCCAGAAGCGCAAGTCGCCGGTGGCGGCGGTGCCGTCGGCGCCGGTGGGGTGCTCGGTCACGCCGCCCGAGAACTCGGGCACGAGGGCGCCGAGGCTCGGGAACACCAGACCAAAGCCGTGGTTTTGCGCGGTGATCTCCACACGACGGGTGAGCAGGTTCATGACCGGCTGGTTGCCGCCGCGGTGGCCGAACTTGAGCTTTTCCATATCGGCGCCGCAGGCGAGGCTGATCATCTGGTGGCCCAGGCAGATGCCAAAGATCGGCAGCTTGCCAATGAGCTTCTGCACCTGGGTGTAGGTCTCCTCCACGGCGTCCGGGTCGCCCGGGCCGTTGGAGAGAAAGACGCCGTCGGGCTCGAGCGCGAGCACGTCCTCGGCGGGGGTGTCCCACGGCACGAGCGTGAGGTCGCAGCCGGCGCGGACAAGACCCTCGAGGATACCGCGCTTGATGCCGCAGTCGTAGGCCACGACCTTGTGGCGCGCCGGCACCGGGTCGGCGGAGGCAAAGGCGTGGTCGGCCGGCAGGTCGGCGGCGGTGTAGGAACGGCGGTCGGTGCGGCTCACGGTCTTGACGAGGTTCTCGCCCACCAGGTCGGGAGCCTCCGCGAGCAGGCGCGCGAGCTCCTCGAGGTCAAAGACCTCCGTGGTGATGATGCCCTTCTGGGCGCCGTTGTCGCGCAGATGCCGCACGAGGGCGCGCGTGTCGATGCCCTCGAGCGCCACGATGCCGCGCTCGGCGAGGTAGGCGGGCACGCTCTCGGTGGAGCGCCAGTTGGACGGCGTGCGGCACATGTCGTGCACAATCATGCCGCGCAGCGCCGGACGCGTGTTGAGCGTGGGGTCGCCGTCGGCGCCGAGGCCGGTCTGGGTGTCAACCGGGTCAATGCCGTAGTTGCCGATCTGCGGGTAGGTCATGGTCACGATCTGGCCGGCGTAGCTCGGGTCGGTGAGGACCTCGAAGTACCCCTCGAGCGAGGTGTTGAAGCAGACCTCGCCCGTGGCCGTGCCCTGAGCTCCGCAGGCGCGGCCGTAAAAGACCGTGCCGTCGGCGAGCATCAGAATGCCCGGAACACTCGACTTTTTGCTGGTTTTGGAAAGCATGTGCTGCGCGAGCTCACTTAAGGCTGCGCTGCGGACGGCGCGGTCGCCGCCGGAGGTGCGGGCCTGCGCGCCCGACACGTCTGTAACCGCCATATGCACTCCTTCCCGGCCTCGCAGGACCGGCTTAAAGGTGGATGGGCTGCACCTCATTGTAGGCGTTTTCCGCCGGACGCGCCCGCCGAGTCGGCCCGTCCGCGATAATTCCGCACCCCGCCCGGCGCGAGCGAGCTTGGCGGGGTGCCGCGCTGCGCCCGGCCCGTCCC
>CASELS010000023.1 GCA_949288855.1 uncultured Collinsella sp.
CAAGAGGTTGACGACGAGGATGAGAAGCGAGAGGACGAAGATGTCGTCGAAGCGCGCGAAGTGCTGCAATTCCTTGATTTTGGAGGTGATGACGGCGGTGCGCGCGCCGGCCACGAAAATGACGGCGCTCACGGTGACCATCGCGTTCACGAAGCAATAGCAGAAGACGGCGACGAGCGCGCCGCGGGCGTTGGGCGTCACCACGCGCCAGACCGTCTTCAGCCAGGTGTCGCCCATCAGCATGCCGGTGGTTTCCCAGCGGGCGTTCAGCTTCTCCAGCGCGCCCTTCATCATCAGATAGGGCGTGTTGAGGAAGTGGAGCGTGTTGCAGAGGATGACCAGCGCGAGCGTGTGGCTCAGCGGCGTGCCCGAGAAGACCAGCAGGAAGGCGATGCCCAGCACCATGCCCGGCACGCAGCCCGAGACGGTCGCCGCCGCGCCCACCAGGTTCTTGCACGCCCGCGGCAACGCGCTGCGCACCGTCACCAGCGCCGCCGCATAGGCCAAGAGCGTGCAGAGCGCCGCCGTGCCCAACGCCGCCACCAGCGAATTGCCGCACACCGTCCGCAACCCCGGGTCCGCGAAGACATCCGCCACATGCCGCCACGTCGGCGCCATCGCATAAGGCCACGCCTCCACGAAGGGCACAATCGCCACCGTGCAGAAGGGCGTCGCCACATCCTCCACGCTCCCCATTCTGGCCGGCGTGCTCGTGCGCGCCACCGACGGCGTGCTGGAGTTCCAGACCTCCAACTACACCACCTCGATCCGCCACCGCATCGCGGCGCATGTTGAGGAGCCGGGTGCGACCGTCATCCCCTGCAAGATGCTCGCGAACCTCATCAAGACCCTGCCGGACGCCGCGGTTGCCTTTGAGACCGTCGACCGCCAGATTGCCATCACCTGCCAGAAGTCGCACGTGCGCCTGAACACGCTCGACCCGGCGGACTTCCCGGAGTTTCCGGCGTACGCCATCGAGGCGAGCGTCGAGCTGCCCATGAACATCCTGACCGAGATGACAGCCCGCGTGTGGCGCGTCACCTCGACCGACAAGGCGCGCCCCATCCTGGGCGGCGTGCACATGACGGTCGAGAACAACACCCTGCGTCTGGTGGCGACCGACTCGTTCCGTCTGGCCGTGTGCGATACGCAGGTGGAGACCTCGACCCTCGAGGGCAGCTTTGAGATCAACATTCCGGCCGAGGCCATGAACGACGCGCTTTCCATCATGCGCGACGAGCCGCAGATCCTGGTGGGCGCGACCGACACCCAGGTGGTGTTTGAGGCGGGTAACACCTGCTACGTCTCGCGTCGCCTTGAGGGCACCTACCCCAACTACAAGCAGCTCATCCCCACCTCGTGCGTTACGAGCGTGAAGATCGACGTCGCGGCGTTCACCGCGGCCCTCAAGCGCGTGGCCGTCATTGCGAGCAACAACCCGGCCGTCAAGATCGAGATCGATACCGAGGCGGGTGCGCTTTCGCTCTCCTCCATCTCGGGCGATCAGGACCTCGCGCAGGAGACCATCGACGTGGAGGCCGAGGGCGAGAGCGGCACCATCGCCTTCAACTACCACTACATCTTTGGCTGCCTGAACGTGCTCAACCGCGAGAAGGAGATCACGCTCGAGCTCAAGAGCTACCAGGCGCCCGGCGTCTTTAAGAGCTACGACAAGATCAACTACCTCTACCTCGTGATGCCGGTGCGCATCTAGCGCCGCGCGCGGCGGTCGGCTCGTGGCCATCCTCGCGCGCACGCTCCATGTGCGCAACTTTCGCAACTACGACGACTACACGCTCGAGCTCGACCCGGGCGTGACGGTCCTTGTGGGCAGAAATGCCCAGGGTAAGACCAATCTGGTCGAGGCGCTCCAGCTCGCTACCTCGGGTGCGAGCTTTCGCAAGCCCTCGCCCGCCGAACTGGTGGCGGAAGGGGAGGAGGGCTGTTCGATCGCGCTTCGCCTGGAGGGCGACGGGCGCGTGGTCGACCTGGGCTGCACGGTGCGGGACGGCAAGCGCAGTTTCTCGCGCAACGGAAAGAAGTGCCGCGCCGCCGGTGTGCGCGGCGTGGTGCCGAGCGTACTCTTCTGCCCCGATGACCTTGACATGATCAAGCGCTCGGCAAGTGTGCGCCGTGCCGCGCTGGACGGCTTTGGCGTACAGCTGAACGAGCGGTATGCGCAGCTTCTGGGCACCTACGAGCGTCTGGTGGAGCAGAGAAACGCTCTTCTGAAGGAGCGCTGGTGCACGCGAGAGATGCTCGCCGCGTGGAACGACTCGCTTGCGCAGGCGGGCGCGTCGCTGCTTACGCACCGCTTGGCGCTGCTCGACCGCATTCGCGTGCGCTTTGTTGAGGCTTACACCCAGATTGCGCCCGGCGAGCGGGCTGACATCACGTATGAGGCGAGCGTGGACGCCGTGCTTGGTGACGCCTCCGGCGAGGTTGCCGAGGGACCGGCCGCCGCGGATGAGGACGTGGCTGCGGGGGACCGCTCCGCCGATGGCGCCCCCGCGGATCGCTCCGGCGTTGACCGCACGATGCAGGTTGCCTGGTGGCGCGAGCGCATGCTCGCCGCCCTCGATGCGGTCTTTGATGACGAGCTCCGCCGGGGCATCACGCTTGTGGGTCCGCACCGCGACGAGATCCGCTTCTCTATCGATGGGCGCGACGCCCGCGCTTTTGCCTCGCAGGGGCAGCAGCGCTCGCTCGTGCTCGCATGGAAGGTTGCCGAGGTCGCGGTCACGCGCGACATCCTGGGGCGGCCGCCGCTGCTGTTGCTCGACGACGTGATGAGTGAGCTCGACGCCGAGCGCCGCGAGGCCTTTGTGCGCGGCATCGAGGACGAGGTCCAGACGGTCATCACCACCACGAACCTCGGCTACTTCTCGGACGCTATACTTGATCGTGCAAAGGTTGTGACCATCGGTCGTGTGTGATGGATGCACGCGTCGGCGGTGCGCTGCGGTGATGTCACGGGTTGCGACAGAAGATTGCCTGCATGTTGCGTGAGGGGGTGCGCATGGACCTCAACGAGTATCTGGATGCCGAGCGCCGGCGCATCCTCGGCGCCGCTACACCCGAGCGCCGCGAGCAGATGGCGCGTGCCGAGCGCTCGCGCGAGGTCTACCGCGCGTGGAACGCCGTCTGCGGCGGCACGCGCGAGGGCGCGCACGTGACGGGCCTGCGCTACCTGCCCGATACCAACGAGCTCCTCGTCTATCTCGACGCTGCGTCCTGGACGCAGGAGATGTCGATGCTCCGCGAGATTATCCGTACGCGCATGGAGCGCCAGGGCGTCTCCCTTGCAGGCTTCAAGTTCCGCACTACCAAACCGGGCCATGTAAAGAGCCATCTCGCCAAGAGTGGTGCGGCCGGCACTTCGTCCAACACACCAAGCGCAGCGTCGTCAGGCACGCGTCAACGTGTTCTCTACGGCCCATCTGTCCCCGCCGGCGCCTCCGCCCGCGCGCCCGAGCGACCGCACGCGGAGCTCTCGGCAGAGGAATATGCACAATTGGACGCCGCCGTCTCACCAATTTCTGACCAAAAGCTCGCAGCGGCGCTTAAAAACGCCATGAAGGCGAGTCTTGAGTGGAAAAAGACCGGCGACGCTCAAAACGGCGCGTGACGGCAATCTGGTGGCCTTGTAGAGCCTTTTGAACCGCCTTTAGAGAGCCACTTTAATCAGGTATCATAGATAGGCTTGAACGCGTATCGGTTCGAAGTGATACCCGGCGGGGTATCCGATAGGAGAAAACGTGGCTAAATCGAACGATTACGGCGCGAGCGACATTAAGATCCTCGAGGGTCTCGAGGCAGTTCGCAAGCGTCCCGGCATGTACATCGGTTCCACCAGCTCAAGCGGCCTGCACCACCTTGTGTGGGAGATCGTCGACAACTCCGTCGACGAGGCAATGGCCGGCTTCTGCTCCAAGATCGAGGTCACCGTCCACCCGGACAACTCCATCACCGTGGTCGACAACGGTCGCGGCATCCCGGTGGCCAAGCACCCGCAGAAGAAGATCCCCACCCTTGAGGTGGTCATGACCGTGCTTCACGCGGGCGGAAAGTTCGACAACAACGCCTACAAGGTCTCCGGCGGCCTGCACGGCGTGGGCGTGTCGGTGGTAAACGCACTCTCCAAAAAGATGAACGTGCAGGTCAAGCGCGACGGCCACATCTACGAGATGGAGTTCAGCCGCGGCAAGACCACGCAGAAGATGAAGCAGATCGGCGACTCCAAGGCCACGGGTACCACCACGACCTTCTGGCCGGACGACGAGATCTTTGAGACGACCGTCTACGACTACGAGACCCTGCGCAACCGCCTGCAGGAGACGGCCTTCTTGAACCGCAACCTCAAGATCATCCTGCGCGACGAGCGCGAGCTCACCCCGCGCGTGGACGAGTTCTGCTACGAGGGCGGCATCGTCGACTTCGTCAAGTTCCTGAACGAGGGCAAAGAGATCCCCGACGGTCTCAAGCGACCCATCTACCTGTTTGGCAAGAGCGAGGACGGCGCTCCCGTGGAGCGTGCGGGCGAGGTCGAGGTGGCGCTCCAGTGGAACACCTCGTACTCCGAGAACGTCATGAGCTTTGCGAACGACATCTACACCCCCGAGGGCGGCATGCACCTCGAGGGCTTCCGCACCGCGCTCACCCGCGTCATTAACGACTATGCGCGCAAGCAGAACATCTTGAAGGAGAAGGACGCCAACCTCACGGGCGACGACGTGCGCGAGGGCCTTGCCGCGGTCATCTCCGTCAAGCTTGCCGACCCGCAGTTTGAGGGCCAGACCAAGGCCAAGCTCGGCAGCTCGTTTATGCGCACGCTTACGCTCAAGGTCGTGACCGAGGGCCTCACCGATTACCTCGAGGAGCACCCCAAGGCCGGCCGCGAGATCGTGAAGAAGGCCCAGCAGGCGAGCAAAGCGCGCAACGCCGCCCGCAAGGCGCGCGAGGCGACCCGCCGCAAGAGCTTGCTCGAGACTGCGAGCCTGCCCGGCAAGCTTGCCGACTGCTCGGTGCGCGACGCCGAGATGACCGAGCTCTTCATCGTAGAGGGTGACTCCGCAGGCGGCTCGGCCAAGGACGGTCGCCGCCGCGACATCCAGGCGATTCTGCCCCTGCGCGGCAAGATCTTGAACGTCGAGCGCGTGGGCGACCACCGTGCCTTTAGCTCCGACACTATCCAGTCGCTCATCACCGCCATCGGCTGCGGCGTGACCACGAGCGCGGGCGACGGCGGCGACTTTGACATCACCAAGGCGCGCTACCACAAGATCATCATCATGACCGATGCAGACGTTGACGGCGCGCACATCCGCATCCTTCTGCTCACGTTCTTCTACAAGTACATGCGCCCGCTCATCGACGCCGGCTATGTATACGTGGCCTGTCCGCCGATCTTCGGCATCAAGGTGCGCAACAAGATCCACTACGTCTACCCCAACGGCCGCCAGCCGGAGGAGGAGATCCTGCGCGACACCATCAAGAGCCTCGGCCTCAACCCCGACGAGGGCGCCGACGACGATGCCGCCGCGTCTGGCAAGGTCACCAAGAAGCGCCGCGGCTACACCGTCCAGCGCTACAAGGGTCTGGGCGAGATGGACCCCAAGCAGCTCGCCTCGACCACCATGGACCCCAAGACCCGCATCCTGCAGCGCGTGACCATCGAAGACGCCATGGCCGCCGACCGCGCGGTGCGCGAGCTTATGGGCAACCAGGTGGAGTATCGCCGCGAGTACATCGAGAAGCACGCGCACGACGCGCGCTTCCTGGACGCGTAAGGAGCACACGTGGCAGACGATATGAACAACAAGTCCGAGGGCGAGGGCCTCTCCGACGACCTCAAGCGCCTGCTGGCGCGTGCCGAGGCCGACGACGAGGGCACCGACGTCTACGTTGAGGATCCCGAGGCCGAGGACGAAGAGGAGGACGACGGCGAGCTTGAGGAGAGCTTTGGTACCGTCGACCGCGGCGAATCCGCTGGTGAGGACATCAACGGCGGTCAGCTGCAGATCTCTGAGTTTGGTCACGAGATGCGCCAGAGCTTCATCGAGTACTCGATGTCGGTCATCACGGCGCGCGCCCTGCCGGACGTGCGCGACGGCTTAAAGCCGGTGCACCGCCGCATCCTCTACGCAATGAACGAGAGCGGCATCTACCCCAACCGTCCGCACAAGAAGAGTGCATGGACGGTCGGCGAGGTTATTGGTAAGTACCACCCGCACGGTGACTCTGCGGTGTACGACACCATGGTCCGCCTCGCGCAGTGGTTTAGCATGCGCACCCCGCTCATCGACGGTCACGGCAACTTCGGTAACATCGACGGCGACGGCGCCGCGGCCATGCGTTATACCGAGAGCCGCCTCGCGCGCCCCGCGATGGAGCTTCTGCGCGACCTGCAGAAGGACACCGTCGACTGGCAGCCCAACTACGACGAGTCGCTCGCCGAGCCGCAGGTTCTGCCCGCGCGCTTCCCCAACCTGCTCGTGAACGGCTCCTCGGGCATCGCGGTTGGTATGGCCACCAACATCCCGCCGCACAACCTCACCGAGGCCGTTGAGGCCACCTGCATGCTTATCGACAACCCCGATGCAACGGTTGACGAGCTCATGCAGGTCATGCCCGGCCCGGACTTCCCCACCGGCGCCGTCATCATGGGCACCGACGGCATCCGCCAGGCCTACGAGACCGGCCGCGGATCGATCACCGTGCGTGCCAAGGCGCATGTGGAGTCCACCAAGACCGGCCGCAACCGCCTGGTCTTTACCGAGATTCCCTATCAGGTCAACAAGGGCACGCTCCAGGAGAAGATCGCCCAGCTCGTAAACGAGAAGCGCATCGAAGGCATCTCCGACATGCGCGACGAGTCCACCCAGAAGGGCATCCGCCTCGTCATCGAGCTCAAGAAGGGCGTCATCCCGCAGGTTGTGCTCAACAACCTCTACAAGTTCACCTCGCTGCAGTCGACCTTTGGCGTGAACAACCTCGCGCTCGTGGGCGGCGTGCCCAAGTGCCTGAGCCTGCCGGAGATGCTGCGCCACTAC
Organism: uncultured Collinsella sp.; assembly: GCA_949288855.1. Classification (GTDB taxonomy): domain Bacteria; phylum Actinomycetota; class Coriobacteriia; order Coriobacteriales; family Coriobacteriaceae; genus Coprousia. Next base: position 7,053 of record CASELS010000023.1, read on the forward strand.
ATCGACCACCAGGTCGACGTGGTGACCCGCCGCACCCGCTACGACCTCAAGAAGGCCCAGGCCCGCGCGCACATCCTCGAGGGCTACCTGCTCGCGCTCGACCACATCGACGAGGTCATCAGCATCATCCGCTCCTCTCAGACCGACACCGAGGCGAGCGAGCGCCTGATTGCGCGCTTTGACTTCACGCCCGAGCAGACGAGTGCCATCCTCGAGATGCGCCTGCGCCGCCTGACCGGCCTCGAGCGCAACAAGATCGAGGAGGAGCTCGCCGGGCTCCGTCAGGCCATCGCCTACTACGAGGACCTGCTCGCCCACGAGGAGAAGATCCTCGGAGTCATCAAGGACGAGATGCGCGAGATCTCCAAGAAGTACGGCGACAAGCGCCGCACCGAGATTTCCCAGGCGGAGAAGGATCTCGACGTGGAGGACCTCATCGCCGACGAGGACATGGTCGTGACCATCACCCACACCGGCTACGTGAAGCGCATCCCCGTGGCGGCCTACCGCGCGCAGAAGCGCGGCGGCAAGGGTGTCTCCGGCGTCAACCTTAAAGAGGACGACGTCATCAGCGAGATGTTCATTGCGAGCACCCATGAGTACGTGCTCTTCTTCTCCAACAAGGGCAAGGTCTACCGCCTGAAGGTGCACGAGCTGCCCGTGGGCACGCGCCAGGCGCGCGGCACCGCGATCGTGAACCTGCTGCCCTTTGAGGACGGCGAGAAGATCGCGAGCGTCATCAGCTGCCGCGAGTTCCCCGACAACGAGTACCTGCTCTTTGCCACCAGGCAGGGCATGGTCAAAAAGACCGTCATGAGCGCGTACGACCGCAGCCGCCGCGACGGCATCATCGCCATCAACCTCAAGGCCGGCGACGCCCTGCTTGACGTCCGCCGCGTGCGTGAGGGCGACCGCGTGATCATGGCCACCACCGAGGGCAAGGCCATCATGTTCATGGAGGACCAGGTCCGCGCGACTGGCCGCGACACCTCGGGCGTGCTCGGCATCCGCATGAAGGGCGACGCCACCGTGCTCGGCATGGAGATCTCCAATGGCCGTGGCGACCTCTTTGTGATTACCGAGAACGGCTACGGCAAGCGCACGCCGGTTGAGGACTACCCGCTGCAGAACCGCGGCGGCCAAGGTGTCTACACCATCCAGATGACCGCGCGCAAGGGCAAGCTCGCCGCCATGAAGACGGCGGGCCCGCAGCACGAGCTCTTTATCATCACTGAGAACGCGACGGTGATCCGTGTGAAGACCGACGAGATCAGTCGTACCGGTCGCGCCACGCAGGGCGTGAAGATGATGAGCGTGGGCGACGGCGACCGCGTGACCGCCGTGGCGCGCATGACGAGCGCCAAGAAGAAGCCCAAGGATCCCGCCGTGATGGAGGGTCAGGAGGCGCTCGACCTCGGTGCTGCGACTGACGGCGGTGCTGATACCGATGACCACGTGGACATTGGCTCCGGCGACGCCGCTCTCGAGGACCTGCTCGAGGAGTAACACTGCCGGCGCGACGCCCGTCTGATGCGCCGCGCCAATCGCCAGGGTTTCGCCGCTGTGGAGCTACCGCCGCACCACCGCACTACGAAAAACCGCCCGCGACATGCAACGTGTCGCGGGCGGTTTGTTTTGCGCCGGTAGGCCAACGATGCCTCTCGATGGGGCGCCTGTCCCAGTCCGGCTGGAAGGGGTACGAATCCTTAAGCTTGGGCTTGCGGTGAAAACTATCTGTTAGAAGTCGTCGGGCGAGAGCGTCTGCACAAACTGGTCGAACTGCTTAAGCTCGTCCTCGCTGGTCTCGGTGTCCGTGCGGAGCGAAACGGTGCCCGCGCGGTTCATGACGTCGTCCTCAACGTAGATGGGCGCATTTGCGCGCACGGCAAGTGCGAGGGCATCGCTCGGGCGCGCGTCGATGGCGACCTCGCGGGTCTTGCCCTCGGCATCGGGGGCGGCAAGCACAAGGCGCGCGAAGAAGACGGGCGCGTCAACGTGGTTGACCTCAACACGCTCGATCTTGGCGTCGAGTTTACCCAGCGTGTCGATAAACAGGTCGTGTGTGATGGGGCGCCCACCCTGGCTGTTGTCGATGCCGCGGCTGATGGACGCTGCCTCAAACGAGCCAGTCTGAATGGAAAGCGAGCGCAGCGGGGCACCCGTGCCGGCGTTGCCGCAGCGCTCCCGGAGCACAATAAGAGACGGCACCGGACCAGAGGCCATAATGATGGTCTCGATGTCGACGCGAATCATATGGCACCTCCTTGCTCCAGTAAGCCTGTATATGTGAGAGCCGTCGGAGAGCGCTCTCGTTTCATCACTGATTGCGATGCGCTGGCGTAGGCTGTCGCGTGAATCGATACGCTATGATACCCAAACCAACTTCCCGCTGTCTTGTCATTTACTTTTTTCGAAAGTGGTGAATCCCGCATCCCCGCTCACCGGGTGCACCCGCCGCGCTCGGCGAAACGCGGGCATGAGGGGCGCCTGCGCGGGGTAGGGTCAACGGTAACGTATGTGTTCGTGCGCGCACGGCGCGCGGACCCGATAACCGGACCGCATCCCAGAAGCGCTCCCACCTTTGGCAATCGCGCCGTGCGCCCAACCGAAGGAGGTTGCCATGGGTGCGCCCGAGACCGCCAAAGTGAGGAACGTCGTCTTGGTTGGCCAGGGAGGAGTAGGAAAGACCTCCCTGGCAGAAGCGATGCTGCACCTTTCAGGCAAAACCGCCCGCTTGGGCGGGCATGCGGGCACCAAGCCCACACTCGATTATGATTCCGAGGAGGTCAAGCGCGGAGTTTCCATCTCGACCTCCATCGCCCCCATCGATTGGAAGGGCGCGCGCTTAAATGTCCTCGACGCCCCCTGCTACCCCGATTTCATTGGCGACGCGTATGCGGCCATGGCCGTTTCTGAGACGGCGCTTTTTGTGGTCGATGCCGCTGAGGGCCCGCAGCCCACAACGGTCAAGCTTTGGTATGCGGCCGAGGACCTGCGCCTGGCACGCGCCGTATTTATCAACCGCATCGACAAGGAGAACGCTGACTACGACGCCACCATGACAACTCTGCGCGAGCGCTTTGGCATGCGTCTGGGTGCCGTAACGCTGCCGTGGGGCACGGGCGAGGACTTTGAGGGCGTTATCGACATCGTCCGCATGAAGGCCCGCCATTGCGAGGGCACCACGCAGACCGAGTTCGACATCCCCACCGAGTACCAGGCCGCTGCCGAGTCCGCGCGCGAGACGCTCTGCGAGCTCGTGGCCGAGGCGGACGACGAGCTTATGGAGAAGTACCTCGAGGGCGAGGCGCTTACGCAGGAAGAGGTCGAAGGGCTCCTCGGCAAGGCTATCGCCAACCGCCTCTTCGTACCCGTGTTTGTGGGCTCCTGCACCAAGGAGCTCGGTGTCCACTCCGTTATGGACGACATCGTCACGTACTTCCCGGCGCCGACCGACTACGGCGAGATGCCGCTCGTTGACGGCGATACGCTCAAGATCAGCTCCGACGACGAGCGCCCGGTAGCCTTTGTCTTCAAGACGCTGAACGACCCGCAGCAGGGCCGCATCTCCTTCTTGAAGGTCCTCACCGGCACCCTCACCCCTGGCGTGGAGCTCGTGAACGCGCGCACGCGCAAGGGCGAGCGCCTGGCGCACCTCTACGTGATGTGCGGGCGCGAGATGACCGAGGTCGGCAAGGCGGAGGCGGGCGACATCATCGTCACCACCAAGATCGCCGCCGACACGGGCGACACGCTGTCTGTCACCGGCAAGGTCGAGGCCGCTGCGTTCCAGTTCCCCAACAGCCAGTACCGCATCGCCATCGAGGCGGAGAATCGCGGCGACGAGGAGAAGCTCTATACCTTTGTCGAGCGCGCCTGCGAGGCCGACCCCACGATGAAGATCGAGCGCGACGAGGAGACGGGCCAGACCATCATCTCTGCGGTGGGCGAGGCGCAGGTAAGCGTGCTGCTCAACCGTCTGGAGGAGCGCACTAAGGTTGTGGCCAAGAGCGTGCCCATCAAGATTCCGTATCGCGAGACCATCCGCCGCGTGGCGAGCGCCCAGGGCCGTCACAAGAAGCAGACCGGCGGTGCCGGCCAGTTTGGCGATTGCTACCTGCGCGTCGAGCCGCTTATGGACGGACGCGACTACGAGTTTGTGGACGAGGTCGTGGGCGGTCACATTCCGCGCGCGCTCATCCCCGCGGTCGATAAGGGCGTGCAGGAGACCATGAAGGGCGGCGTCATCGCCGGCTTCCCGCTCACGGGTATTCGCGTGGCGGTTTACGACGGTTCCTATCACCCCGTCGACTCCAACGAGATGGCGTTCCGCACGGCGGCGCGCATTGGCCTGCAGAAGGCGTGCGCCGAGGCGAGTCCCGTGGTGCTCGAGCCCATGGAGAACATCACCGTCACGATCCCCGAGAGCTACGCGGGTGCTGTGATGGGCGACGTCTCGGCCTCGCGCGGCCGCGTGACCGGCATGGATACCAATGATCGCGGCGATACCGTGGTTACGGCAACCGTGCCCTACGCCGAGCTCACCGATTACGCCACGCGCCTGCGCTCGCTCACGCGCGGCACGGGTGACTTCACCATGGAGCCGGCCGGTTACGAGCAGGTTCCGCACGACGTGCAGGAGCGTCTGGTGAAGGAGTACCAGGAGGCTCGCGCCGCTGGTAACAAGTAGCGGATGCAGTAAAGGGTGATATGGGGGGTAGAGCCTTCTGTCACCTGAGAGGTTAGGTCAAGAGCGCGCCGGTGATGTGATGCACCGGCGCGCTCTTTCTGCTGGTTATTGCTGCTGGTCAGGGCGAGTTTTGCGCTTGACAGAGGTTAGCGGTTCATACTGCCGCGACGGTAGAGGTGGGCCTCGGGCGCGACGTGGGCAATGCCGTTTGCCTTGGCGAGTGTGCTGAGCTGGGCGAGGACGTCGCAGCGGAGTTGGAGCCCGCTCGCCGATTCGTCGGCAGCTTTCCCGGTCGCCAGCACTCCGTTAGTCGACGGTTCCCCGGTCGGCGCCTGATCGTGCGTGGCGGGGGCGTCCTCGTCGGGCGTGCAGATGCGAGCGAGGTCTTCGGGCGAGCCCTCGATATGGAGCTCGCCGTCTGCGATGCGCGCGCGAACCTGCGTGCAGCCGAGGGTGTGGAGATAGTCCTCGCAAGCGCGTGCTGCCGCAACCTTTTGCGGGCTCAGGTGCTCGCCGGTGACAACGCGTGTGGCGAGGCAGGCGCCTGCGGGCAGGCTCCAGACGCTGTACCCCCAGGTGCGGAGCATCTCGCGCTCCTCGGCCTTGGTCCAGCCGGTCTCCATAAGAGGGGAGCGCACGCCGAGCTCGCGGATCGCGCGCATGCCGGGGCGGTCGGTCGCGGCTGCGTCATCGGCATTGCTGCCATCGAGCACGCAGACGGCGTTTGGGTCGAAGCCTTGCTCGGCAGCCCACGCGCGGGCGGCCTCGGTAATGCGGGTAAAGCCCGCGCGTTTGCAGAGGTAGCAACGGTCGGGTCCGTTGGCGACAATGCTCTCGTCTGCAAAAGGATCAAACGCAAGGGAGACGGCGGGCAGGCCGAAGGCGCGCGCGAGCTCGTCGTGCGAGGCGCGTTCGGGGGTGCCCACAAAGGGCGAGTCGAGGTGCACGAGCAGGGTTTTGTGGGGAGTGACCCGCGCGCACACCGCGGCGAGAAACGTGCTGTCCACTCCGCCTGAGAAACCAAGTGTCACGGGGGCAAGGTCGCGCAACAGCGCCTCGAGGGCTTCGAGCTTACGGGCAGTCTCGTTTGAGCCAGGCGCGAAGGAGGCCTCGGCCGAGCTGGGGCCAGAGGCTCCCGCGCTCGCGTCGCGTTTGATGGCAGATGTATCGGTCACGGGGTCCTCCGGAAGATGACGGTGTGTCGCAGATGCGTTGAGCGGGGCGCGCCCACGCGTCCATTCTGGCACAATACCCATGTTGCCCGCCGCTGAGTCAGACGGGCCTGCGCCTGCGCGCTTGTGAGAAAGGATTTGTCATGGCACGTGCCTTTGACGCCATCATTTTTGATATGGACGGCACGCTCGTCGATACCGAGCGCCTTGGGTTCAAGGGGTGGGACCTCGCTGCGGCGGAGCTCGGCGCCGACGTGCCGCGCGAGTTGGCCGTGAGTTTTGTTGGTCATAACGAGCCGGCGGTGCTCGCCATGCTGACTGATGCAATTGGCGACGCGGACCTCGCCCGCCGTGTGTTTGACCTGCACTGGCAAAAGCGTCGTGAGCTGGCCGAGACAGAGCTCGAGGCCAAGCCCGGCGCCCTCGACGCGCTGCGCTCCCTCAAGGCGGAGGGCTACCGCTTGGCGGTGGCGTCTTCCTCCGGCCGCGAGATTATTGAGATCAATCTCTCCCGCGCCGGCATGCTCGACTACTTTGACGCCATTACCGCTGGTACCGAGGTTGAAAACGGCAAGCCGGCGCCGGATATTTTTCTGCTTGCGGCCCAAAAGCTCGGCGTCGAGCCCGCGCGCTCGGCCGTGATTGAGGACTCGCCCAATGGCGTCCGCGCAGGTCATGCTGCCGGCATGCAGGTCTACCTCGTGCCCGACATTATCGCCCCCACGCCCCAGATTGAGGCCATGACGCACGAGGTGCTCAGCACCCTTGCCGACCTCCCGGCAGCGATTGCGAGGGCGTAGCCTGTGGGCTCGTATGTCAACAACGTTGTGGTGGCGGCGCTGCTCTTCCCGCTTATCGCCGCCGTCCTTTCGCTGCCCTACGCCATCTACCAGTATCGCCGCTTTGGCAGCATCTCGGTCTGGAAGACGTTTCTCGTCTTCTCGCTCATCTTCTACCTCATCTGCGCGTACTTTATGGTGATCTTGCCGCTGCCGGCGGACCGCACCGCGTTTTACGCCAACGCCGCGCACCCGCAGCTCAACCCCTTCTACGCGCTCGACATCATGGCGCCGGCGCTCGCGCGGCTGGACGTTACCTCGCCGGCGTCGTGGCTCGCCTTCCTCAAGAACCCAACGGTCTACACCACGCTCTTTAACGTGCTGCTTACGCTGCCGTTTGGCGTGTACTTGCGCTACCTGTTTGACCGGCCGTGGTGGCAGGCGCTGCTTGCGGGCTTTGGGCTTTCGCTCTTTTTTGAGATCTCGCAGGTGACGGGGCTTTTTGGTCTGTACGCGCATCCGTACCGCCTGTTTGATGTGGACGACCTCATCACCAACACGACGGGCACCGTGCTGGGCTCCCTTGTGGCGATTCCCCTCTGCCACTTCCTGCCGAGTATCGACGAGGTGGAGGAGCGCGCCCTCGAGCGCGGCGCCGCGCACACCTCGTTCTCGCGCCGCCTTGTGGCGTTTGTGATCGATATGGTGGTCTGCGCGCTCGTGCTTGCGCTGCTACGGTTTGCCTTCCCGGGGGCGGACGATACCGCACCCGGCCACATCGGCCTCCTTATGGCGGCAACCGGTATCACCTTTATGCTCGTGCCCATCGTTACGCGCGGCCAGACCGTGGGTCACGCGATCGTGCGCCTGCGCGTGGTGCGCCCGGACGGCTCGAGCGCGCGTTGGTGGTCGTACGTGGTGCGCTACGGCCTGCTCTTTTGGGTGTTTTTGCTGCTGCCCACGTGGGTGGCGACGCTCTTTCCGTCGTCCTCGAGTCCGCTCATGCTGCTTGGTGACGAGGTCTCGATCGGCGCCGAGGGCATCACCATCGTGCTTATGAGCGTCTACGGCGTGTGGCTCATTACTGTTGCCGTGCGCGCGATACTTTCTGCCTTTAAGCGGCCGTTCGTGATGCTAAACGGCGTTATCTCCAACACCCGTGTTATGTCGGTTGCGCAGGCGGACCGGCTGCGTGCGGCGCGCAACGAGGCGTCGCTTGCAGAGGAGCTGCACGAGATTGATATCGACCCGCTCGGCACCGACCTCGACGACGCGTTCGATGCGTCGTTTGACGCAACGAGCGCGGACGAGGGCGTGGACTTTGATCCCGAGGAGCAGGGTCACATCTAGGCGAGTGGGGTACCGCGACGTGCTGCGTTGCGCAGCGCGAGGCGTGTGCTGTTGGCGCTCACGGGGCGACGCTCGCCGCCTTAGGTGTCGAAGTTACAGATAGACGCCGAGGTTGAGCTCGGGGATCGGCACGGTGTACGCGCCCGGCACAATCGAGGTGGCGTGGCCGCCCGTGCTCTCGCGCGCGAGCAAAAACGGGCGCACGAGCTCCCAATGGGTGAGGGGCTCCACAGTACGTTCATGGGCGAGGGACTCGTCTGACCGCCCGCTTTGGGCAGACCAGGTACCCGCGGTACCGCCGCGGGCGAGCCGTGCGCGCGCCTCCTCGTCCGCCCGCTGTTGCTCGATGGCCTCAAGCAGAAGCTGCACGCCCTTGCGCCCGACCTCGTAGCCGGTGGGTGCGCTCGTGGTGAGCGGCACCGCGCCGCACCAGGCAAGTGGGTTGCCGCCGCAGCCGGCGACCATCACGTCGTCCGGCACGTTGAGCCCAAGCGACATCACGCCTGCAATGGCGCCGGCGGCAAGCACGTCGCTCAGGCCCAAAACCGCGTCCGGGCGGCTCGCCTCGTCGCGCCGCATGAGCTGCGCGCCCAGCGTGTAGCCATCGCCCGAGACACCGCCCTCGCCTGCGTCGATTACCTCGACCGCAATATCGGGCGTAGCGGCAAACGTGTTGAGCGCACCCTCAAGACGCAGCTGCATCGACTGGTTGTCCGCGTGGCCGATGATGCACACGCGCCGCGCGCCCTGGGCCACCAGATGCGCAGCGACGATGCGCCCCTGCGCGCGGTGGTCGGCCGTAACGTAGAGGCCCGGCTCGGCGCTGTGGATGCCGAGGTAGACCACGGGTACGGGGAGCGTGGGGCAAGGGTGCCAGTGCGAGGTCTCGACCGGGTTGATGAGCACGCCCGATACCTGACTGCCAATGAAGAACCGGTTGTAGTGCTTCTCGAGTGCCGAGTCGCCGTCGGCGTTGGCAATCAGCAGGTCAAAGCCGTGGCGGCGCGCCTCGGTGTGCGCGCCGTTGGCGATCTGCAGGCTGGGGCCGTGGTTTAGGCGCGGCAGCACGAGGCCGATGGTTGCGTTGCGCCCGCCCGCGAGCATGCGCGCGCTCTGGTTGGGGGTGTAGCCTAGCCGGTCGATTGCGTCTTGAATGAGGCGACGCGTGTCGGGCCGCACCTTTTCGGGGTGATTGAGGGCGTTGGAGACCGTGCCGAGTGAGACCCCGGCCTCGCGGGCGACGTCGACGATTCTCACCTTGGCCATGGCATCTCCTTGCGTGCGGGCGGTCAGCTGACCTCAGCATAGCAACAATTGAAGCGTTTCAGCAACAGGTGGGTGCGATGTTTCACGTGTGTCAAACTGGTATGTGATTATTGTTACCAGTCTGGTTGTGCGCGGGCGTACGCTAGACAGCCCCTAGAATGGTCCGCATATCTGTCTGCGCGCAAGCGAGGGAGCAAACATGTGCGGCATCGTGGGTTACACCGGCGATGAGCTGGCAAAAGATATCCTTATCAACGGCCTCAAGCGGCTCGAGTACCGCGGATACGACTCGGCGGGCGTGGCCTTGGAGGACGCTACGGGCGGTGTCACGCACATCGACGTGATCCGCCGGGTGGGCAAGGTCGCGGGCCTCGAGTCCGAGCTTGCCGGCGTGGACGCCACCGCCACCTGCGGTATCGGCCATACGCGCTGGGCCACGCACGGCCGCCCGAGCATGGCAAACGCGCACCCGCACACAAGTTGCGACGGGCGCATCGCCATCGTGCATAACGGCATTATCGAGAACTTTGCCGAGCTGCGCGAGGAGCTCGCTCAACGCGGCCACACCTTTACGAGCGATACCGACACCGAGGTCTTTGCGCACCTTATTGAGGAGGCCTACTATGGCCGTCCCGCCGGCGTCGCCGCAGGCACGACGGCCGGTGCGCCCGCGGCCCTTGGCTGCCACGACCTTATGGCGGCTGTGCGCGAGGCGTGCACGCATGTGGTCGGCGCCTACGGGCTTGCCGCTGTGTGCGCGGACGAGCCCGGCGTGATCGCCGTCGCCCGCAAGGACAGTCCCATCGTCATCGGCCGCGGCGCGCGCGGCAGCTACGTTGCCTCGGACGTGATTGCACTCATCGACGCCACGCGCGACGTGGTGGTGCTGGAAGACGGGCAGTTCGCGCGCCTCGCCCCCGAGGGCATCACCTACACCGACGCCGAGGGCACGCCCATCGAGCCTGCCGTCACCCACATCGACTGGGATATCGACATGGCAGAAAAGGGCGGCTACCCCGATTTCATGCTGAAAGAGATCTGCGAGCAGCCGCGCGTGGTGCGCGACACCCTCGTGGGCCGCATGACGGGCGGCGAGCTCACCATCGACGAACTCGGCCTTTCGCTCGAGGAGCTCAACCTCATCGACCGCGTATACGTGATTGCCTGCGGCACGAGCTATCACGCCGGCCTTATCGCCAAAAACCTTATTGAGATGTGGGCGCGCATCCCCTGCGAGGTCGAGGCGGCGAGCGAGTTCCGCTACCGCAACCCCATCATCACCCCGTCCACACTCGTGGTTGCCGTGTCCCAGTCCGGCGAGACGGCCGACACCCTCGCCGCCATCCGCGACGCGCGCATCAAGGGCGCCAAGGTTTTTGGCATCACCAACGTGGTGGGGAGCCCCGTGGCGCGTGAGAGCGACGGCGTCATCTACACCAAGGCCAACAAGGAGATTGCGGTCGCTTCCACCAAAAGCTTCATTGGCCAGGTGGTGTCGCTCACGCTGCTGGCGCTGCTTCTGGCGCAGGTCAAGTACCGTCTTACCGTGGGGCAGGTGCGCATGCTCTTCCGCGAGCTGGGCGATACGGCCGAGCAGATCCAGTGGATTCTGGACACGCAAAAAGACGCGATCCACGAGGCCGCGCTCGCCTGCAAGGATGCGCATTCGGCGCTCTTTGTGGGGCGTGGCATGGGTGCCGCCATCGCCAACGAGGGCGCCCTCAAGCTGAAAGAGATCAGCTACCTGCACGCCGAGGCATACGCCGCCGGCGAGATGAAGCACGGTCCCATCGCCCTCATCGATCCGGGGTTCCCCGTTATTGCCATCGCCACCAAGAGCCCCGTGTACGACAAGACCGTCTCCAACCTTAAAGAGTGCGAGGCGCGCGGGGCCAAGATCGTGGTTGTGGCGACCGAAGGGGACGAGGACATTGCGCAGATAGCGGACCATGTCATCTACATCCCGCCCGTGCGCGACGCGTTTTCTGCCATCACGGCAACGGTGCCGTTGCAGCTCCTTGCGCGCGAGGTCGCGCTCATGCGCGGCTGCGACGTGGATCAGCCGCGCAACCTCGCCAAGAGCGTGACGGTGGAGTAGCGCGCCTGCCGGGGCGACGGGGTGCCCGCCGGCCGCGCTGACCGGACGCGTACGGCGCGCGTGCATACGGTGGAGTAATTGTGTCCCCCGTTGCGTGAGCAGGAGCTTTCCCACCGTCTGCCGGGAATCGAGGGGCGCCGGCGCGGCGATGACCTATGATGGATAGAACCGTAGCTTGAGGTCGACCGTGCAGGGGAGGGAGCCATGGCGTCTCAACGGGCATATGCCGAGGGAGCCGTCGGCGCCGTCCCGCATAGCGCCGAGGGCGCCTGGCGTGCCGAGCGCGCCCCCATCACGCCTGCGACGGCGCGCGCACTCGACGCCTACTGGCGCTGCGCAAACTACCTGTCCCTCGGCCAGATTTACCTGCGCGCCAATCCGCTTTTGCGCCGGCCGCTCACCTTTGACGACGTAAAGCCGCGTCCGGTGGGCCACTGGGGCACCATCCCCGGCCTCAACTTTATCTACGCGCATGTGAACCGCCTCGTTGCGGCGCACGCTCAGCGCGCGCTCGTGGTGCTCGGCCCCGGTCACGGCGGCAACGCCGGTGCGGTGAGCGCGCTTGTTGACGGCTCTTATACCGAGCGCTATCCCCAGGTCACGCCTACCGAGGAAGGCCTCGCCACCTTTATGCGCGCCTACGCGGCCCCCGGCGGCATGCCCTCCAACTGCACGCCGGCGCTGCCCGGCTCCATCCATTCCGGAGGCGAGCTCGGCTATACGCTCAGTCACGCCTTTGGCGCGGCTTTTGACAACCCCGACCAGCTGATCGTGCCCATCGTGGGCGACGGCGAGTCGGAGGAGGGCGCCATCGCGTCCGCCTGGAGCATGTCGCGCATCATGAACCCGGCTACCGACGGCATCGTGCTGCCCATCCTCCACCTCAACGGCTACAAGATCACCATGCCCTCGCTCATAGCGGCGGCCACGCCCGAGGAGCGGGCGATGTACTTCCGCGGCCTTGGCTACGATCCGGTGACCTTTACCGTGGGATTTGATGACGAGGATCCGCTTTCGTTCCACACGCGGTTTGCCGAGCTTCTTGAGGACGTGTACGCGCGCATCTGCGCGATCAAGGCGGCCGCGCTTGAGGATGCGTGTGCGGGCGAGCGCGTGGCCGAGCCCGCGGCGGGGCCTGCCTATCCGCTCATCATCTTCCAGTCGCCCAAGGGTTGGACCACGCCCGCCGGCCCCGACGGCACGCCCTTTGAGGACACGACCTCCATCCACGAGGTACCGTTGCGCATTGGCGCGGACCCCGAGCGGCTCGCGTGGCTTGAGCAGTGGTTGCGCTCCTACCGGCCGGAGGAGCTCTTTGACGACGCGGGCGCCTTTGTGCCTGCGGTGCGCGCCATCATGCCCGCGGGTGCGATGCGCCTGGGCGTGAACCCGCTCGCCGACGGCGGTACCTGCCGCCGCGCGCTTGCGCTGCCCGACCCGGCGGATTGGGCGCTTCTCATCTCCGACCGCACGCGCGGCCAGCGCAAGGTGGGCCTTGCCGGCATGTGCGGCGCCTACACGCGCGAGGTCATGCGCGAGAACCCCGACAACTTCCGCCTGTTCAGCCCCGACGAGCTCTCCAGCAACCGCATGGACGCCTCGCTCGAGGTCACGGGCAAGCAGTGGAACGCGGGCGCCATTGCCCGCGACGACGGTGCCGCTTCGGTGGCAGATCCCGTTGACGACCCCGCGGACCTCGACCTCGTGCCGTCCGGCAAAGTGGTCGAGGTACTCTCCGAGCACCAGTGCGAGGGCATGCTCGAGGGCTACGTGCTCACGGGACGCCACGGCATCTGGGCCACCTACGAGGCGTTTGCCCAGGTGGCGGGCTCCATGGTGGGGCAGCACCTCAAGTGGCTGGAGGAGAGTTTGGCCCCCGGCGCCTGGCGCGCCCCGCTCTCGAGCCTGAACATTCTGCTCACCAGTCACGTGTGGCGCCAGGACCACAACGGCTTCACGCACCAGGATCCCGGCTTTGCCGACCTGCTCATCAACAAGGCGGGCGCGCTCGACATCGCCCGCTTGTACTACCCGGTCGACGCCAACATGATGCTCGCCGTGATGCGCCGTTGCTACGCGTCAACCAACTGCGTGAACGCCATCATCGCCGGCAAGCACGAGAGCCCAGTCTACCTCACGCTGGCGGAGGCAACCGCCGAGCTCGCGCGCGGCGCCGCTGTGTGGGATTGGGCGTCGAGCGCGCCCGCCGGCGAGCGCCCCGACCTTG
>CASELS010000024.1 GCA_949288855.1 uncultured Collinsella sp.
TATCTCCAGACTCCCAAGCGGGGCCGTGCCATTTTCTCGTCGCGCCAAGAGCGCGCTCGGCGCCGCACGCGCGCCTTGCTCGCGCTGCTTGTTCTGGCCATCATCATCGTCGCGTTCGTGTGGTTCGTTATCCTCCGCTAAGGTTTCGCTGGACCGGAACGACCATGGACGAGAACGCCCCGTATATCTACGCCGATAACGCCGCCACCACGCCACTATCGCCGCGGGCGCTTGAGGCAATGACGCCCTACCTAACCAGCGTGTTTGGCAATCCGAGCGGCATCCACCGCATTGCTCGCGACGCCGCCGCCGCCCTTACAGACGCGCGCGAGCGCGTGGCGCGAGCTCTTGGCGCCGACGCGCAGGAGATTTACTTCACCAGCGGCGGGTCGGAATCGGACACCTGGGTCCTCCGCGGCGCAGTATGCCGCTTCCGCGACCTCTACGGCGCCGATGCGCCCGTGCGCCTTATCACCTCCGCCATCGAGCACCATGCCGTACTCCACACGTGCGAGACGCTCGAGCGCGAGGGCGTCGAGGTCACCTACCTGCCCGTGGATAACCTCGGCCACGTTGACCCCGCCGACCTTGAACGCGCGCTTGCCGCCGCCGAGGACAAGAACCGCACGGCAGGGATTACCGCGCCTGCCTGCGCGCTCGTCTCCATCATGCTTGCGAACAACGAGGTCGGCACCATCGAGGACGTGCGCGAACTTGCCCGCGTCGCGCACGCGCACCAGGCGCCCTTCCACACCGACGCGGTGCAGGCGGTCGGCCATATCCCCGTCGACGTTGCCGAGCTCGGGGTCGACGCGCTCTCGCTCTCGGCCCATAAGTTTCACGGACCGCGCGGCACCGGCGCGCTCTACCTGCGCGAAGGCTTCTCTATCCCGCCGCTTATCCAGGGCGGCGCACAGGAGCGTGGCGAGCGTGCGGGAACCGAAAACGTTGCCGGCGCCGTAGGCCTTGCGGTCGCGCTCGAGGAGGCTGTCGAGAACCTCGACGAGCGGCGCGAGCGCCTGGCGCAGCTGCGCGGCGAGCTTGTCCGCCGCATCGTTGACGCCGTCCCCGACGTGCGTGCGACCGGCGACCCCGATCCCGCGCATCGCCTGCCCGGCACGGCGTCCTTCGTCTGCCACAACGTGGACGGCGAGCTTTTGGTGGTCCTCCTCGACCGCGCCGGCGTTGCCGCCGCGACGGGCTCCGCCTGCTCGACGGGCGAGACCGGCCCTTCCCACGTTATCGCCGCGCTCGGCATCACCGACCCGTGCTGGGCGCTGGGAAGCCTTCGCCTCACGCTTGCCGACGACATCACGGCAGAAGAAATCGACCTACTTGCCGAGCGCGTCATCGCCACCATCAAACGAACCCGCAACCTCAGCGCCGCCGTCTAGGCAGCAAAAAGGGCGGGCACCCGCTAAGGTACCCGCCCGAGTCGCCATAGTATGACCGGCCTTAAACCCTGGTCACAAGGAAAAGCCGTGCTACGAGAGCAGCTTGCGACCGTCCTCCTCGATCTTGTCCATAAGCGCGTCGGCCGCGGCGGCGTCCTCGCCCTTGGCGAAGATGTAAAGCTTAATCTTGGGCTCGGTGCCGGACGGACGGACGATGGCCTTGTTGCCGCCCTCGAGGTCAAACTCGATAACGTTAGCCTTGGGCAGACCGTTCACGCCCTCGCCGTAGTCAACAACGGCCTCAACCGGCGAGCCGGCAATCTCGGTCGGCGCGGTCTCGCGAAGCGCGGCCATAATGCCCGCCATCTTAGCGGCACCGTCGGCACCGGGGTAGCTGAGCGAGATGGTCTTGTTGTGGTAGTACCCGTACTTCTCGTACAGCGCGCGCATGGCCTGGACAAGATTCAGGCCCTGGAGCTTGTAGTACTGAGCCATCTGGCAGATGAGCAGCGACGCGTTGACGGCGTCCTTGTCGCGCACGTGGTCGCCCGAGAGGTAACCGTAGCTCTCCTCAAAACCAAAGATGTAGCGGTCGACCTCGCCGGCGTCGGAAAGACCGGTGATGATGTCGCCAATGTACTTGAAGCCGGTGAGGCAGCGGCGGAGCTCAAAGCCGTACTCAGCGGCAAGCGCGTCGACCATGGCAGAGGACACGATGGTGGTCACCGCGACCTTGTTGGTAAGGTCCTCGCCGCGCTCGGCGCGCATCTTGCAGATGTAGTCGAGCAGAAGCACGCCCATCTCGTTGCCGGTAAGCAGCGTGTAGTCGTCACCGTCCTGGCAGGCAACACCCACGCGGTCAGCGTCCGGGTCGGTAGCGAGCAAGAGGTCGGGCTGCACCTCGGCGCAAAGGTCGATGCCCTTCTGCATGGCCTCGCGAATCTCGGGGTTGGGGTACGGGCAAGTGGGGAAGTCGCCGTCCGGATCCTTCTGCTCGGGCACGATGGTGATATCGGTAATACCGGCCTTGTTAAGAACGGTCGTCACCGGGATAAGGCCCGTGCCGTTGAGCGGGGTGTAGACGAGCTTGAGCGGCGCGCCCGCAACCTGCTCATCGGTAAGGTTGGAGACAGAGCACTTGAGAACGGCGTCGTAGTAGGCGTCGAGCACCTCGTCGTCAATCCACTTGACGAGACCCTTCTCCACGGCCTCGTCGAAGTCCATCGTCTTCACATCGGTGAAGGGGTTGGTGGCCTCCATAGCGGCGGAGATGGCGTCGGCGGCCTCAGAGGTGATCTGGCAACCGTCGGGGCCGTAGGCCTTGTAGCCGTTGTAGGGCGCGGGGTTGTGCGAAGCGGTCATGCAGATGCCGCCGGAGCACTTGAGATAACGCGTGGCCCAAGAGAGCGTGGGCACCGGGCTGATCTTGGGGTAGACGTAGGCCACAACGCCGTTGGCAGCGAGGATGGCGGCTGTCGTCTTAACAAAGAGCTCGCCCTTGTTGCGGCTGTCGCGTGCGATGGCGACGGTGGGGTTCTCAAAGTTCTTGTTGAGGTAATCGGCAAAACCCTGGGTGGCGCGGCCGACCGTGTAGATGTTCATGCGGTTGGTGCCGGCGCCGATGGTGCCGCGCAGGCCCGCCGTACCAAAGGCGAGGTCCTGGAAGAACGCATCGGTGATGGCGTCCTCGTCGCCCGCGTCCTTCATACCCTGGAGCTCGGAAAGAAGCTCCTCATCCTTGACGTTGGCAATCCAGGTGTCAAGGAGCTCATGTACATCTGCCATAGCATTCAGTCCTTCCTGTTGGGACATGCCTACCGGTTCGCCGCACGCCAAGGAGGTGGCGGTTGTGTCTGGGCGCACCGCACCCAGTATCTTGCATCATACGGCAACGGATGCATCATGGCGGCCATTACTCGGTAAGCGTAGGGATATGTAAGGTGGATGCGCGTGTAAGCAGCTATCGTGTTACAATGGCAAACGCGGGCCGTTAGCTCAGCTGGCAGAGCAGGGGACTTTTAATCCCAAGGTCTAGGGTTCGAACCCCTAACGGCCCACCCGTTGATGCGAACGCCCCCTACCATGGGGGCGTTTTTTGGTTTGGAACCCTTCCGAGGGCCCGAACCCGTAAGGGCCGCAAGGTGAGCAACAATACGCACAGACGTCGTTGTTCACCTCGCGACGCAAGACAAATCACCGTTGACCGCAAATAAACGCATACGCCTTCTTCAATGTTCCAAAAATCGCTATAACCCAACAAGGAAAAATCAAGAAGGTGGCGCGGAGCAGCGTAGGAGCAACATCGGCAACCAGAGAGGAATCGCCCGTCTCGATCATCTTAATTGTCCCAGCAATAAGCATGCTAAAGGAAAGGAATGCGAATAACGCACTCACGGCAACACAAACCAACCGCCTTTCAAGCCTGTCTGGCCAGAGCGCATTCGCAACCACAGGCAACAGCAGAGACGCTGCTATCGCACCAAGACCTCCCAAAAACACAGCATGCTCCCTTCGCTGCCGGCGAAACTGTATGAAGATATAGAAGCGACCTATTTACTGACCTGCTAGTTACAAGTATATGGGTTAACCGATGTTCTCCAAGGCTCCAAGTTCCACGGCAGTTTTATCCCGCTCGCCAAACGCCAATAGGCTTAGCCGTCCGAATGCGTCTGGCGCCGCAGCAACAAGCGACAAAAGCTCTGGACAGAGCATGCGGAAGCGAGAGGCACCGCAAGTTGCTTAAGCAAGAAGCACTACGCGAGCGACGGTTTGAACGGCAACCTACGGCACCTCGGCGCCGCGCGGCGACGGCCCGTTCCGCGGTAGGTATAACCGCGGAACTACCTCACTCCCAGCTCCACTGCCCATTCACGAAGACCGGGACCTCGGTGCCGTCTGCCATGATACCGGTGATGTCCATGTCGTCGGTACCGATCATAAAGTCAACGTGCGTCGCGGAGGTGTTCACCCCGTGAGCAGCGAGCGTCTCGGCATCCATATCGTAGCCGCCCTCGTAGCACTCGGGGAAACCAATGCCGAGCGCCAGGTGGCAGCTCGCGTTCTCGTCGTAGAGCGTGTCAAAAAACAGCGTGTCGCTCTCGCGGATGGGTGTGTTCTTGGAGATGAGCGCAACCTCGCCCAAGCGGCAGGCGCCCTCGTCCGTCTCGATGATGGAGCGCAGGGTCTCAAGCCCTTGCTCCGCACCGTAGTCGACGACCTTGCCCGCCTCAAAGCGTAGCCAGAAGCGGTCCACCTTGTTGCCGTGGTGGATGAGCGGCAGCGCGGAGTGGACGATGCCGTCGGCGCGCATGCGGTCGGGCGAGGTGAAGACCTCCTCGGTGGGGATGTTTGGGAAGAACGGGTGACTCTCGGGCGTCTCGCCCTTGCCGCCCGCCCAAATGTGGCGGTCGGTGAGGCCGATGGTGAGGTCGGTGCCGTTATCGGCGGTGTAGTGGAGCGCGTCGAAGTGATGCTCGTTCAAGAAACGCAGGTTCTTGTCGAAGGTCGCATCGTGGAGCTCCCAGTCGCTCTCAGGGTCCTCGCCATCGGCACGCGCGGCAGAAAGGATGGCGCACCACAGCTTGTAGATGGCAACCTCGTCCTCGAGGCCCGGGAAGACGTGGCGCGCCCAAGCCGCTACGGGGGCTCCGGCGATGCACCAGGGGTTGATGTTGAAGTCGAGCCCGCGGCGGTAGATCTTGCACTGGGAGTTACGCGCCTTGGAGGCGGCCGCCGGCTTGGCCGGATCGACGCCCTTGAGGGCCTCGGGGTCGGAACCCTCGACAAAGATGAAGCAGGCGCCGGCGCGGGCGAGCGAATCAAGCTGCTCGACCTGCCAGGAGGGCGTCTTCTCAAAATACGTGGTCTCGACGTTTTCGTAGGTGAGGCGCGTAACCGCGTCGTCCGACCAGATGACTGTCACATGGCCGGCGCCGGCGGCGTACGCCTCGCGCACAAGCACGTGCACAAAGGCGTTTGATTCCACGGGCGCCTGCACAACAACCTCTTGGCCCTGCTTGACGTTCACGCCCTTACGCACGATAAGGCGCGCGTAGCGCTCGATCTTGGGCGCGAGGTTGCGCATACCGGCACGAGCGTCCTCGACGGTCAGTGCGGCTCGAATCATACTAACCCTCCTGCCAGGGTGCTCTGTCCTGAGTTACCTGCGAGAACGCTGGTTCTTCTTGGGCTTTTTGGCCGGCTCCACCGTCGTGCTCGCAGAACCCTCCGCCACCTCGGCGGCGTCCTTGTCGGAGCCCTTAGACCCCTTGGACGAAGCTGCAGCGAGAACCTCGGCAATCTTGCGCTCGGACATGCCCTCGGCCTTGGAGCGGTAGTAGTTGCGGATGGGGCGGATCTTCACCATATCGAACACAAAGGCGCCGATGATGGCAGCGTAGGAAACCACAATACCCACGATCTCGAGCGGGTTGCCGCTCTGACCCACGTGATCCTGCTGGCCACCCAGCAACACGTACCACGTCACCACGATGGCCGCCATGCCCACACCAAGGATCGCCCAGAAGATCTTGCGGTACTTGTTGTAGTCCTCGTCGGCTTTGAGCAGAACACTCGAGGCGTCGTACAGGCGATCCTCACGGGCGCGCTCCTCGCGCTTGCGGGCGCGCTTCTCCTCCTTGGAGAGGCCATCGAGGTTCTCGCCGCGCTCGGCGGCCTTGCGGCGCGCCTTTGCCGAGGCGGGAACGACGCGGACCGACCCTGCGGCCGCGCGGGCGGGCTTGGCGGAGCTGGCGCCCTTACGGGTGGCGCCGGTGTACTCGTGCTCCAGCGTGCGCTTGTTGGTGGCGCTGCGCATACTCATTTACTGGTTCTCCTTCATGCTGACAAAATCGGTTCCGGTGATGATCTGGAACGCCTCGCGATACCGCGCGGACGTACCCTCGACCACCTCGGCGGGCAGGTGCGGCGGCTCGCCGGTCATGTCCCAGTTGGCGCGCAGCCAGTCGCGGACATACTGCTTGTCATAGCTCGGCTGGACCTTGCCCTCCTCGTAGGTGGCAGCGGGCCAGAAACGGCTCGAGTCGGGGGTGAGGCACTCGTCGATGAGAGTCACGCAGCCGTCGATGATGCCGAACTCAAACTTGGTGTCGGCGATGATGATGCCGCGGGTCGCCGCGTACTCGGCAGCGGCGGTGTAGATCTTGAGCGACAGGTCGCGCAGCTGCTCGGCAATGTCGGCACCCACGATCTCGACGGTGCGATCAAACGAGATGTTCTCGTCATGGTCGCCGATAGCGGCCTTGGTGGACGGGGTGAAGATGGGCTCGGGGAGCTTGGACGCCTCGGTAAGGCCAGCGGGAAGCTTGATGCCGCAAACGGTACCATCGGCATCGTAGGTCTTCTTGCCCGAACCGGTGAGGTAGCCACGGACGATGCACTCGATGGGCAGGGTCTCGGCGCGGCGCACGAGCATGGCGCGGCCGGCGAGGTAATCACGATATTCGGCAAACTCCGCCGGGAAATCGTCCACGTCGATGGAGACGAGGTGGTTGGGCACAAGGTCGGCAAACTTGTCGAACCAGAAGGCCGAGATGCGGTTCAGGACCTCGCCCTTGAACGGAATCTCATCGGGCAGGATGAAGTCGTAGGCCGAGATGCGGTCGGTCGCCACCATGAGCAGGTTGTCGCCAGCCTGGTAGATGTCGCGGACCTTACCGCGGGAATCGGGACGGCGCTCGAGCGTAGTCACGTGGGATCACTCCTTAGAGACGAGCCGGGTACGAGGGCGCACCCCCTCGATGCACCCCGCCGCGCCGCCGTTGCTAGCCAGCAAAAGACAGCGCTAGTTCTCCATTGTAGTGGACGGCGTCTCGGGCGTGTGCTCACGCGGCAGATGAATCGTAAAAGTTGTACCTTTTTCCAGCTCGGAGTCGACCGCAATGTAGCCGTGGTGCCGCTCGATAATCTGCTGGGTGAGAGAAAGGCCCACGCCCAGGCCGCCCGCCTCGCGCGCGCGGCTTGCGTCGGCGCGCCAGAAGCGACTAAAGATGCGCGGCAGGTCCTCTTTGGCAATGCCGATGCCGGTGTCGCTCACCGATATGAGTACGTCGCGCTTGCCCGTCTTGACCGACACCACAACCCAGCCGCCCTCGGGCGTGTAGCGCATGGCGTTGCTCATGATGTTTATGATGGCCTGGGTGATCATATCTGGGTCGCACTCTACCACCGCGTCGCGACCCTGCGTCTCGTCGTTGAAGCGCAGGCGCAGGTCGTGGTCGTGGAAGAGCTGGTGCTGGCCCGAGACAATCTGCCGCACGAACGAGACCATGTCGACCTCTTCGATGTTGAGAGGCGCGCTCTTGGCCTCCATGCGCGACAGGTCGAGCATCTGCTGGACGAGGCGCGCCAGGCGGCGCGTCTCGGCGGCGACGGTCTCCAGGTGCTCGTCGTCGGCCGGCATCACGCCATCCTGCATGGCCTCGACCGTGGCGAGCATACCCATGAGCGGGGTGCGCAGCTCGTGCGCAACGTCGGAGGTGATGCGGCGCTCGTGCTTGAGGTCGCGCTCGAGCGAGGTTGCCATCTCGTCAAAGGTCTCGCCCAAGCGGTCTATCTCGTCGTCGCCGCGCATGTTGGTGCGCGCAGAGAGGTCACCGTCGCGCACCTGCTTGGCAGTTGAGGTGATGCGCCGGAGCGGCGAGGTGAGCATGTGCGAGACAAGAAAGCCAATCACGATTGAGATGCACACTGCAATAAGCGCGGCAAGCGCCATGGCGTTGAAGGTGCGATCGCGAAAAGCGCTGTCCGCCTTGCTGAGCAGCACGTCGGAGCCGAGCACCCACACGCGAACGGTGCCGACGGTCTCGCCATCGGCGGTGACGATCGATTTGGTGACCGAGCCACCGGCATCGGTAGGCGCGGTCGAGGTGAGGCTGTGACCGCGCTTGGCGGGAACAGCAGGCCAGGTGTCGTCGTAGATGATCTCGCCCGTGGCATCGGAAACCTGGATGCCAATGTCGCTCGAAAGCGTGGTATCCGCCACCGACGACAGATACTCTGCCGTCCACGGCCCGCTCTGATCATATGCGGCGGCGAGGCGCTGGGCCGTAACGGAGGCAATATCCTCCATATTGGTGCGTGTGTAATCAGAAAAGACGCCGCCCCACACCACGCTGACCACGCCCACCATGATGAGCACGGTCATAACCGAGGTGGCGGCAAAGCTGAACGCCATGCGCGTGGCGTAGGAGATACCAGGCCGGTTGTCCTTACGCGGCGTATTCCAACTCGCCCGGGAAGACACCTTCTCGGGCGAGCTCTTGTGTCGTTTACCTATTTCGAAACGCGCTGAGGGCATGGTCAGCCCTTACTCGTCGGACTTCTTCTCCTGAGCGGGAGCCTCAAAGCGGTAGCCCACGCCGTGCACCGTGAAGAGCCACTTGGGATGGCGCGGATCGTCGCCGAGCTTGGCGCGGAGGTTCTTAACATGGGAGTCGATGGTGCGCTCGTAGCCCTCAAAGTCGTAGCCGAGCACCTTCTCCACGAGCTCCATGCGGTTGTACACGCGGCCCGGATGACGGGCGAGCGTGGCGAGCAGCTTGAACTCGGAGGCCGTGAGGTCCACGTCCTTGCCGTCGACCAGAATCTTGTGGCCGGAGATATCGATAACGAGCTCACCAAAATCGAGCACGTCAACCTCGGGCTCAACGTGGGCGCGACGGAACATGGCGCGCACGCGGGCAACGAGCTCGCGCGGGGAGAACGGCTTCACGATGTAGTCGTCCGCACCGAGCTCGAGGCCGATGATGCGGTCCTCGACCTCGCCCTTAGCGGTAAGCATGATGATGGGCACAGCGGACTGCTTGTCGCGAATGATCTTGCAGACGCGCTCGCCCGATAGCTTGGGGAGCATGAGGTCGAGAATCACCAGGTCAAACTTGTGCTTCTCGAACTCGTCAACGGCGGCCTTGCCGTCGCCCACACCCACGACCCAATAGCCCTCGCGGTCGAGATACGCCGCAACAGCGTCACGAATGGCCTTCTCGTCTTCAACCAAAAGGATACGCTTTGCATCTGAAGCCATGACCGGCCTCCTGTCTTGCCGTCGAGTTTGCCTCGTCCATTGTACCGCACCGGACGGCGCCGGCCCGTGAGCACGTGCTCCGCCTCCTATAAGCGTGCGAAAGTGCCCGCCGAGGGCGGAAAAGTGCTCTCCTGTTGTTCCATTATGCCCAGGGTGACCCGATTTCTTTCGGGTCATTCACTTAGAGGTTGAAGACGCGCGCCACCACGTGCTCGGGGACACCCTGATCGTTGCGGATGGTCGCATAGCTCAAGAAGCGGTCGACCACGCCCTCGCTCGCCGGCCAGTCACCAAAGTCCACGCTGCGGTCGGGGGCGAGCAGCGTCGCGTAGGTCTCGGCCTCGGTATCCACCACAAAGTGCGAGGTCTGAGCTTTGACGAGATAATTGGTGCCCTTGGCAACCACGCAGGCCAGCGGCTCGCGGCGCACAAAGATGTACGGACCGCCCTCGCGCCCGATGTAGGTTCCCATGTTGCCGAGGCTGCCGCGTCCGCTGTAGCTCGCCTCGATGGAGAAGACAAACTGCTCGTTCATATAGATCGCCTCAAACGGGGCAACCGATGAGGGAAGCACAAGCTGATCGCGGCGCGTGAGGTTGCCGTCGGTGAGGTCGAGCGCCGTCATGCCGTAATAGACGCCCTCGTCGTCGTTCACGCGCGGCGTGATGGTGAGGATGCCGTCCGCCACATGCGGCGAGGCCGCAAAGCGGCCGTGCGAAGTCCAGAGCTCACGGCCCTCGGTATCGCCCAGCGTCCACTGGTAGCAGTGCGAATCCTCGGCACGCGCCGTGCCTGCCGCCTGCGGCATGCGCTGCCAGATGACGCTCGTCTCCCACGTGGTGAAGCGCGGCGGCTCCCAATCGGCGTCGCCATGATCGAGCTCGACGGGCTCGCCCGTCAGCTGCCCGTTGGAAAGCCCCTGGGCAATGAGCGCCCAGTCGCGCGTGGCGTAATCGACCTCGACCCACGCAAAAACGTCGTCGGTGGCGCGCACATCATGAAAGCCGTACGTTCCGCCGAGAGTCGGGGACTCTATAAGCGTATTGAGGTTGCCGCTCGCCAAGCTCATGACGCCGAGCGTGTTCACATGCGTGGACGACTCGGGCGTGAGCAGCGCCGCCGCCCACGAGCCGCCGCTGTGGAACAACAGCGTCCCCAACGGGAGCGTGAACTCCTGCGCCGCCGCGTAGGGGCAGTCGGCACTCTGGTAGTCGCCGTCGAGCACGGCGATAAGCTGCGAATCGTCGACCACCTGCGGCTCACCGGTAGCCTCGGGAACATCGCTGGACCCGCATGAGGAGAGCGAGATGGCAGCCATGCCCGCGCCGATGGCGGCAACGCTGCCAATAGTGAAGCTGCGGCGCGTGACCCCTCGGGAACCGGCGGACGCACCCGAGCCGCTCGCCCGGGTTATAAGGCGGTCGAGCATGCTCATGCGCGTGCCTGCTCCTGGGCCGCGTCGAGCGCGCAGCAGAGCTGATCGGCACAAGACGTTCCCTTGTTGCCGCAAAGGTTGCCACGCAGGATGCCGGTGACCTCCTCAACGGAGCGGCCCGTGACAAGCTTGGAGACGGCCTTGAGGTTGCCGTTGCAGCCGCCCACAAACGAGACGCCCTCGACGGTGGTACCGTCGTCGCTAAGGTCAACGTGGATATTGCGCGAGCAGACGCCGCGCGGCGTGAAGTCAATCGAAATCATAAAACCCTCCCCTGGGTTTGCAGCGTCAGTTAAACATGCCGAACAGTGCACCCGCCCCCGCTGGAGGTGCTTCGGGGGTTGGAACCGCAGTCCGGTAACGAGTGCCATTATCCCCGTTTCATTACGACCCGGCACGTCCGGCACACGGATTCCACGCCGCGAGCGTACCCCTCGACCTCAAAATTGTGTGTGGTGAAACATTGTGTATAGTGAAACTCGCGGCTCAAAATGGGCGTCTCCGCATATTCCCAGCTACAGCGCTTGTTGAGCAAACTGTGCCCGCGAGGAGCCTAAGTTTCACTATACACAATGTTTCATCCGGCAGTTTCACCATACACAATTTGGCTCCAGCACACGACCCAGGGGCGCCATGTCGGCCCAAGTTGGCAGCCAATCGTGCAAAAAGCCCCCGAGAAGACAATCTTCTCGGGGGCTTCGGTCAGCTCATGCAGCGAACCTACGCGAGCTTACTCCGTGGTGGTCGCCTCGAACAGGTCGGGGGTCGTCCAGCCGTCGGGCACCGCACCGGTCTTGTCGCCGTAGCCGAGGTCCTGGACCGTCCAGCCCTCGGGCACGCCGCCCTCGCCCTCCCAGGCACCGACCTGGTGGCAGGTGGCGCAGGTGAAGACGCTCTGGTCGTGCATACGGTGGCAGGTGTTGCACTGCTGCACGCCATGGTAATCGCTGTGCGGGTCGAAGCTGAGATCAGCCGTCGAGGACTCGGTCGCACCGGGCATCACGCCAGCGCCGGAGTGGCAGCCGCTCTGGAGGCAGAACTCGTTGGAGTAGCTCTCCTTGGCGAGCGGGGTGTCATAGCTGCCGGAGAGCTGCGCCTGGATCTGCGAGCCCATCTGGCCGAGCGTCTGCTCGTGGCAGCCGAGGCACTGGTTGTCGACAACGCCCTTGTGCGCATAGGCGAGCGACGTGGTGTCGTTCTCGAAGGACTGATAGTACTTGCCCATGGTGCTGTGGCAGAGGCTATCGCAGAACTCCGGAGTGGAGCGCCAGGCCCAGCCGGCAACACCGAGGACCGTGACCACCACGACGGCGGCGATCACGATCGGGAGGCGCTTGGCCTTCCAATTGATCTTCTTCTTCGGAGCATCAGCGGTCTCGGCCGCCGTGGTCTCCTGCTTCTCTTCAGCCATCGGTATCTCCTCTCAGGCAGCTTAGGCCAGCGCCGGGTTGTCGCCGCAGTAATCGGCGAGCACGCCGGCATACTTGCGGGTGCGCTCGTCATAGGACTTGCCGCCCTCGGTAAGGAGACCAAGCTCCTCGAGGTCGGAGGCAACGTCGTCGAGGCCGAGGTCCGCGAGGCACTCCTTGGTCGGGCAGCCGAGCTCGGCGTCCCAGCCAAAGCGCTCGTACATCATGGTGAGGGCAGTCTTCCAGTCCTCGCGCTCCATCTTGTTGGTGCCCTTGGTGAACGGCTCGATGTCCGGATCCTTGGTGAAGACCCACTCGGTGATGACGTCGTGGACGTTGCGGAAGTCATTGCAGCCCAGGTTGCCGTCGGCGTCCTTCATGCCGCGGGCGGTGTTGGCGCGCTGGAGGGTCATAACGCGCTCGGCGGCCTTGTAGAGGTCGTCGATCGTGATCTCCTGGCCGGTGACCGCGGTGTAGAACTGAGCCTCGAGGTCGAGGTCGCCGCGGTAGCTGCGCTCCTTGGCAGGGGCCATGGCCATCGGCCACACCCAGTTGCAGAGCGTCAGGCAGTCATGCAGCACGTCGGTGACGATGCTCCACCAAGCGAACTCGGCCTTGTACTCGTTCATGGGCGTGTAGTCGTTGTTGGGGTCGATAGCATCCTCGGAGCCCCACATCTCGGCCGCCATCTCCTTCTTGAGGTCGATGGGAAGGCCGCAGCCCTGGAAGTTCACCGCGGAGTGAATCATGTCGTCGCGGTTGAAGACCATGTTGTAGAGGCCGCCGGTCTGGCCGAAGCACTCGATGGCGTGGTGGACGGGCCAACCACGATAGTTGATGAGGCAGGAGGTCGCGTTGTCGAACCACTCCATGTGGTCCCACTCACGGCACCACACGATCGGGCCGTGGCCAAGAAGCGCGATGGGCTTCTTCTCGACGTCGTTCTCGGCGATGTCGCAGAGGATCTTGATGAACGAGGTCGGGTCGCCGTTGTTCACGATGGCGTCGAAGTTGTACTCGGCCATCTGCTCGGGCGTGCAGTGCTCGGCGAGGATGCCCTTGGTGTAGGTCCAGGCGATGTCGCGGTAGAGCTGCGCGTAGTTGCACCACAGGCCGAGGTCGTCGACCGTGTTGGAGATGAGCTGATCGTAGAAGACGGAGGTGTCGGTGTTGGTGCCCTCCTCGGTCTTAAGACCGGTCGCCTTCATGATCGGCTGCATGTAGCTCGAGAACGGGAAGTTCGGCACGCAGGTGTTACCCGAGGACTGGTAGCCCGTGGCCTCGTAGACGCGCGGGTCCTGGATCTGCGAGTAGCAGCGCACGGGGCAGCCGTGGCAGCCGGCCATCTTGACGGTGTACTTCTCCGCCTCGGGGCCGAGGTCCTTGGTGGACTTCATGCAGCGGTAGCCCATGGTGTTGGGCTCGAAGGGCTTGGGCTCGCCGGTCTCGATGGGGCCGCCCTCGGCAGCTGCCCAGTAGAGGCCCTTGCGAGCGGTCCAACGCGAGCCGGAGTCGTAGTACTCGGCCCAGGACTGCTGGGTGCTCGGCACGACGTGGTTGTTGTTGGAGCCGAGGACCTGGGCGATCATGTAGTCGGAGAGGTCGGCGACCATCTGCGGGTCGGCAACGTTCACGGCCTTGGTGCCCTTGACGACAACGGCCTTGCACTTCTTGGAGCCAAGAACCGCGCCGAGGCCCGCGCCCGCGGAGTGGCTACGGGTGTTCATGACGCACGCGTAGGGGAGCAGGTTCTCACCGGCAGGGCCGATGGTGGCAACGCAAGCCTCGAGGCCGTGCTTCTTGCAGAGAGCCTCGGTGGTCTCGCGGGTGCCCTTGCCCCAAACGGCGGAGGCGTCCTCGATCGAGATCTTGTCGTCATCGATCAGGATGTAGACGGGCTTGTCGGAAACGCCCTCGATGATCAGGCCATCGTGGCCGGAGTACTTGAGGGTAGCACCGAGCTGGCCGCCGCAGTGAGCGTCGACAACGAGGTAGTCCGTGGTGAACGTGGAGAGCGTCGCCCACGTGGAGCGGCCGCCCAGAGGCACACCCGAACCGGTGAGAGGGCCGACGGCGAGGACGGCCTTGTTCTCGGGCGCGTCCCACGCGGTGCCGGCGGGCACCTCGTCATACATAATCTTGTTGGCGAAGCCCATGCCGCCGATGTAATCCTGCTGCATGGCCTCGTCGGACTCGACGGAGATGTCTCCCGTCGTGAGGTTGACGCGCGCGATCTGGCCCGCCCAACCGTAAGAACCATAGGTGGCAGTATCAGCCATTGCGTATCTCCAATCTTTAAGCGACCTTGCCGCCGCCGACGAAGTCCTGCTGCTCGCCTACGAGCGGGTACGGATTCTCCTGACGGGTCGGGCCAGACGAATGGCTGACATCCTCCCACTCGATGAGCTCGATGGCGCCGTTGGGGCACTGCGCTGCGCAGCGGCCGCAGGCGACGCACTTGCGGGACTTGCCGGTGACGGTGTTGATCACGGGCATGTCGTACGGGCAGGCGGTCACGCAAGCGCCGCAGCCCACGCACTTGTCCTCGTCAACCACGCGAACGCCGTTGTCGTTGGTGGTGATGGCGCCGTGCGGGCAGGCGGTCTGGCAAAGGGCCGTCTTGCACATGTAGCACGCGCGGATGGTCCACTCCATGGAGTAGAAGATACCGTCGCCCGAGCCGAGCTCCTTGCCGTACTGGTAACCGTCGTGCACGTGGATACGCGCAGCGGCCGGCTGGCTCACGCCGTCGAGGGCGAGCGTGCAGGCCATCTCGCAGCGCTGGCATCCGGTGCAACGGGCACGGTTCACCTTGAGCACGTGGGACGGCGTGGCGTAGTAGTCCAGGTCGCCCATGGAGCTCGTCGGCGCGGCGGCCGCCTCCTCCGGGAGCAGGCCGAGCGCCACCATGCTCGCCACGAACGCGCCCGAGACCTTCACAAACCCGCGACGGGTGAAGAAGGATTCGAGGCGATCCGCGCCCGAGCCCACCAGCTCTGTGGTGGTGTTCTCTTTCATAGTTCCCTCCCCTACTGGTTACGGCGGTTCCCCGCCGTGGTTCGATATGACGTGCGCACCTGGCGACGGTACGCATTTCGCCGCATATCATTGTCACCTTTGTTTGTTCGCAAGCCTCACCTGCTTCCGGGTAATTTGCGCCTTTTAGTGCATTTTCAGGCACAACAGGCTGTCACCTGTTTGAGGTGACCTGTCGCAAAACGGCATATAACTGTCACGTTTGGGGACGGGGTCGTTTTGTGCACGACGACCGCACGTTTGGGGACGGGGTTGTTTCGTGCAGCCCGGCTAAATCTCGCCCGCCTCGCGGAGCTCTTGGTCCACACGGCTATCGCGCAGCGAGCAGTTCTCAGTAATCATGCACGGGACCGAAAGACGCGTGCAGGGAAGCACCTCATCCAGCTCCGCGATCGAGAACTTGCGGACGCGCAGATAGTAATCGCCCACCAGGGCGCGCACCGCTTCGAGCGCAAAGACGAGCGTGTAGTTGCGGCTCCCCGGCAGAGGACCGGTGAGCTCCTCAATGTCCTCGCGGGTGATGGCGAGCGCCTCGTCAACGGTCTTGCCGCGCAAAAGCGTTGCGAGTGCCGTGGCGCACGCGATGGCGGCAAGGCATCCATGGCTGCGGAAGCCCACCTCGCCAAACGTCCCCGTCTCCGGATCAATCTGGGCAAAGAGCTGCATCTGCACCGTGCCGCGCTTCTCCTTGCCAACGCTGCAGAAGACGTTGGCCCCATCCGGGATGCCACCGTTGGCAGCATCGGCAATCAGGTCGATGGTCTTCTTGTCGTATTCCGAGATGGGCGCGTCCTTCTCAATCTGGTACATATCGGGCGTACGCAGAAACGGCGTGTCCTCGGTCAGGCGGTTCTTGGGCATGGGTTCTCCTCAATACATCTCGGCGCTATAGGCCCAGGTGGCATACGGCATATACGGACTCGCACCGCAAACGCGCATTACGGATTGCGCTGCTGCTCCACCCCGTACCACTCCGCAAGCGAGCGCGCCTGCGCCTCGGACAGGTAGATATCCGAGTAATAGTAGGTGCGTCCGTTGCTCGCATGGGTCTCGTGGATGTCCTTGAACGAGCCCGCCTCTTGCACCTTAGCAAAGACCTCGCGCGTGTGCGCGGGTGACCACAGATAGGGCGGATTCATAAGGCTATCGATACCCAAGGGGCGTGGGTAGGTGCTCGACTCGGTGCGCACCACGTCGACAAACGTGGCAACATCGTTGTCCTCCGCCGTGTGGTAGAGAGCCTTCGCAAAACTGTGTGAGAGCAGCGCCGCCGAATAGAGGTAGGTCGCCTTCTTGCCCTGCAGGATGGCGATGTCTACAACCGAGCGCTCGGGAAGCGGGTCGTCTTCGTTCAGCTCGCGGCCCTCAAGCTCAACGTCAAGGGGCTTGGGCGCAGCAAGGCGGCCCATGACGGGCTTTGCTTCGGCGTGCTCATGGGTATCGAGATAGTCCATGAACTTTTGCTCGAACTCCTTGGAGGTCATCCCCTCAGGCGCGATGGCGCGCTTGCGCCACCGACCCGTTGTGGTGAGCTTTCCCTCGTAGGAACGCTGACGCACGTCGGTAAGCGCTTCATCGAGAGCGCGAATCCACGCGTTGTTGGCGTGGATCGCTGCACGCTCCTCATCCGTCAGGGTTTCTACCGCTTGCTCGCTCGCCTCTGCCGTAGCCTCCACGGCCGCGTCCTCAACAGCGGTCGCCTCAGCCGGCGCAATATCGTTTCTCTCCTCCATGGGGCCCCTTCGCTCATGGGTTACCTGTGTCGATTCGCATGCATCACAGTTTAGTACAAGGTATACTTCATATCACCTCAAACAGGTGACCCCAATCAGGGTACCTTCGCAGTAAGGATGAGACGTGGCCGCAGAACCCGTTGACAACGCTTCGAGTGAAGACGCCAAGCGCGTGCTCCTACCTGCTGTTTTGGGCCTTGCATTTGCCGCCGCCTCGTTTGGCCTCACCGCCCAAGGGGGCGCCCTTGCCGGCGTGTCACCCGCCTTTGAGGGGACGGCAACGCTTGTCACCTGTGCGATGGCAGCCGCTCTCATGCTGAGCGCCTGGCATCACGGGCGCCTAGCCAAGCGCGCTGTCTTTCTCATCACCTTTGTCGCCATCCATATAGCCGGCATCGGTGCGCTCGGGCTTGTCTTTCTGGACATCACGCGTCCCGCACAGGCTGCCCTGTGGGCCGTGGCGCTCGAGGCCGTGAGCGGATGCGGCAGCGCCCTGCTTATGTTCTATTGGCTCCGCAAGCTCCGCGGCACCTCGGCAACCACCGTATCCGCCGTGTCGTTTGCCGCGCTCGCGCTGGGCACCGCCGTGACATTTGTGGCAGGTATTGCGGGACCTCTCGCCTGCCATCTTGCGGCCTTTGCGCTCTCGTTTGCCCAGTTTGCCACCACTCGCGCATCACGCCGTTTCGAGGCACCGGGCGGCGCCTTCCCCGCTCACCCCGAGATGTACTTTGGCACGAGCGAGGAGCGCTTCTCGGACCGCGGCTACCTCGCTGCCGCACTTGCTGGCGTATGCGGCGTTTCCCTTGCGGCCGGTATGGCCAACGCTTTTGCCATCTCGGTCGAGGGATCGGCGGGCCTTGAGTTTGTTTCCCGCCTCATCACCCTCGTGCTGGTGTGCGCGGCCGCGGCGGCGGTCATGCGCCGCTCGCTCGAGACGCAGGAGCGCTCGTTTGTCGCCAACATTTGGATTGCCCTTTGCCTGCTGTTGAGCATCGGCGCGGTCTTCCTGTCGTTCGGCGGGCCAGCCGCCTACATCGGCGGCGCCGTTGATGCCGCTGTCCTGCTTCTTCTGCAGGCACATATCTGGTATCTCTCGGTGGCGTTCTCGAGCTACGGCAAGCTCGACCCCTACATCTACGCCGCAGGCTCGTGGATCGCGCTCCACGCGTT
The DNA here is from genome assembly GCA_949288855.1 of uncultured Collinsella sp. Taxonomy (GTDB): domain Bacteria; phylum Actinomycetota; class Coriobacteriia; order Coriobacteriales; family Coriobacteriaceae; genus Coprousia. Next base: position 18,225 of record CASELS010000024.1, read on the forward strand.
CCACGTTACGGGCACGGCCCTCGGCCATCTTATTGCCGGCGCCACGCCGCAAAACCCCGCGCCCGCCATCGCCCTCATGGGTCTCTGCGCGGTAGGCGCCACTCAGATTGTGTTCTCACAGCTGCTCGCCGACCCTGAGCGCACGCCCCTGCCCGGCACCGCCGCTCAGGCCGCCGCGGCCCAAATCCTCCCGCAAAACGCACCGGGCATGCTCGCCCCGGCCTCGGCCGAGGTGCCTTCCCTAGGCGCAGCGGCAGACGCCGGCGCGCCCTCTGACGTGCACATTGCTACCTCGGTCATCGCCATGGGGCAGCGTTTTGGCCTCACCGGCCGCGAAATCGAGGTTCTCACCCTCTACGCCCTCGGCCACACGCAAGCACGCGTGAGCGAGGAGCTCCACCTCTCGCAAAACACCGTACACACCCACATCAAACGCATCTACGACAAGTGCGACTTGCACTCGCGCCAGGAGATTCTCGATTACCTGAATGAATACGGCGGCTAGGCCCCGCATCAACATTCGGGTATGTGCACTATTTTGCACATACCCGCATTGTTATACGCAAGCGCGCCCAACGCTCAACCGGGATACCAAACGCGCCCCGGCACTTAGCCGAGGCGCGTATCTACACCAAGAGTTCTTGTCAGCCAATCGATAGCTTCTACCAGCCGGATGCTTTCCGCCGGCCGGTCAGGCGCCATCGGGCGTAAGCCTTACGCAAAATCGAGCTCCTCGAGACGGTCGAAGACGCGGTCGACGCGCGTGAGGAAGTCCCACGGATCGAAAATCTCGTCCAGCTTCTCGGGCGCGACCGTGCAGCGCGGATCGGCCTCGAGCTTCTCGCGGAACGTAGTGCCGCCGGCGCACTGCTGTACCTCGCGCCACGTGGCCATGGCGTTCTCCTGCACGATGGCGTAGGCCTCCTCGCGGGTGATGCCCGTCTCCACGAGGGCGAGCAGCACCTTGGACGAGAAGATGAGGCCGCGGGTCTTGTTGAGGTTGGCCTTCATCTGCTCCGGGTAGAGGATAAGACCGTCGACCACGCGGGTGAGGCACTGGAACATGTGGTCAAGCGCAATAAAGCTGTCGGCCTGCGCCACGCGCTCGGCGGAGCTGTGGGAGATGTCGCGCTCGTGCCAAAGGGCAACGTTGTCAAAAGCCACCTGCGCGTTTGCCTTCACCACGCGGGAGAGGCCGCAGACCTTCTCCATGGTGATGGGGTTGCGCTTGTGCGGCATGGCACTCGAACCCTTCTGGCCCTTCTTGAAGGGCTCCTCGGCCTCGAGCGTATCGGTCTTCTGGAGGTTACGGATCTCGGTCGCAATGCGCTCGCAGGTAGCGGCCGTGGTGGCAAGCACGCCGGCGAGGTAGGCGTGATGGTCGCGGCTGATGACCTGCGTGGACAGCGGATCGTGCACAAGACCCAGGTGCTCGCAAACGTACTCCTCCACAAACGGATCGATGGAGGAGTAGGTGCCCACCGCGCCCGAAATGGCGCCAAAGGCAACGTTGGCGCGGGCGTCGATCAGGCGGTCGAGGTCACGCTTGAGCTCCCACGCCCAGCTGCCAAACTTCATACCAAAGGTCATGGGCTCGGCGTGAATGCCGTGGGTGCGGCCAGCGCAAAGGGTGTTGCGCTCCTCAAAGGCGCGGCGCTTGCAGATGGCGCCGAGCTTTTTGACATCCTCAATGATGATGTCGGTCGCCTGCACGAGCTGGTAGCAAAGCGCCGTATCGCCGAGGTCGGAGCTCGTCATGCCAAAGTGAACCCAGCGGCTGGGCTTGGGCTCGCCCTCGGGAACCTCGGCATCGATATATTCACCCATGTTGGTAAGGAAGGCGATAACGTCGTGGTTGGTCACGGCCTCGATGGCGTCGACCTCGTCCTTGTTGAACTTGGCGTGATCGCGAATCCACGCGGCCTCCTCGCGCGTGATGCCAATCTGGCCGAGTTCGGCCTGCGCCTCACAGGCGAGAACCTCGATTTCCTGCCAGATGGCGTACTTGTTCTCGAGAGAGAAGATGTGACCCATCTCGGGACGGGTGTAGCGATCGATCATGCTGAGCTCCTTTGCGCGGCAGCCGGCAACCGAGCCGCCGGTGCGGCCCGCTCTTACCCGTCTATTGTACGGCACGGGGCGCGCCTCGCCAGGTGGGCGCGGCGAGGCGCACAAGCAACGCAAAGGTGGGGTGAGGTTTAGCCTGCAACCGGCGAATCGTCATCCCAATAGGAGCCGCCCTCGGTGGGCGCCGCGCCGGCGCGGGCGTCGTCGCCCTGCGCGCTGCCAGGCGGCA
>CASELS010000025.1 GCA_949288855.1 uncultured Collinsella sp.
CATGTGGCGCGCGGCCACGGTTGGTGGTACGACCATTGTCGCCCGACCCACGGAGCCGCGACAGGGGGAGGGCCCAATGTTCAGCTCATATCGTCTATACAAGCATGGTGGAAATCACGACGTGTTCTTCAAGGGGGCGCTGAGGATACCGGTGAAGCGGCATCGCGAGATTGAAGATCAGGTTGCAAAAAGAATCTTGAGACAAGCCGGGCTGAGGTAAACGTGGTAGGCCAACGGTTTCGTATGAGGGGCGGAGTTAGAGATGGTGTATGTTTGGGAATTCGAATTTTTCGATGCAAATGGCTATGTTGACGCGCTTCCCTGTGCGCCTTTTGATGGTGGAACGTTTGGGGATACCTTGAGCGACGCCGTCGAAAGTGCGGCCGACTGGCTTGGATGTATGGTTGACGAGCATCTGATGGGCAACTGCGATTTACCGCCCATGGAGTTCGGGCATCACCCTGAGCACGGCGGGCGCATTATTGCAGTTGCAGTCGAGCGCAAGCTTGAAGATGTACCAGCAATGACCGCCGCCGATGCCGCGCGTGAGCTGGGCGTCTCGACTGCCCGCGTGGCCCAGCTTGTTAAAGCTGGGATTCTCGACTCGTGGAAAGACGGAAGCAAAAGAATGGTGTCACGTGCGTCGGTTGAGGCCCGCAAGGAATGTGGGGTGAAACCGGGCCGTCCACGGGTGTGCGAGAAGGCACCGGCAGCGTGATTGTGAATAGCGTTGAGGCGGAGCTAGCCAAGGACGATATCGCCACGATGCGCGCGGACGAGGTCCCAGCTGAAGAGCTCGGCCAGCTCACATGCACTGCGCGGCTCGGTATCCGGCGCAAGGCCCGCGGTGCCGGCGACCCACCCCAGCAGGCGCTCGGGTGTGCCAAAACGTTCGCGCAGACCCTCCATATCGAGATCCCGGTCGCGCTTGGAGAGGCGGCGTCCGTCGGGGGCAACTAGAAGCGGCACGTGGGCATAGGTGGGCTCTGGGTAGTCGAGCAGGCGCTGCAGATAGATCTGGCGAGCGGAGGAACTAAGCAGGTCGTGCCCGCGGACCACCTCGGTGACGCCCATCTGCGCGTCGTCAACTACCACGGCAAGCTGGTAGGCAAAGATGCCGTCGCTGCGGCGGACGAGGAAGTCGCCGCAATCGCGGGCGAGGACCTCGGTCTGCGGGCCAAAGACACGGTCGGTAAAGGAAATCGTGCCCGCGAGGTCATCTTGGTCGGGCACCCTAAGGCGGAGCGCCGCGGGGCGTTCGGCAGAGCGTCGCGCGACCTCCTCGGGGGAGAGGCCTCGACAGGTGCCCGCGTAGATGGGCGTGCCGTCGCTCGCGTGAGGCGCGCTCGCGGCGTGGAGCTCGGCGCGTGTGCAGAAGCACGGGTAGAGCAGTCCCGCGTCGCGGAGTTGTTCGAGGGCGGCTTGATACGCCTCAACACGGTCGCGCTGGTAGTAGGGTCCCTCGTCCCAATCGAGGCCAAGCCAGTCAAGATCAGCGAGCAGGCGGTCTGTCCACGGCCCCGACTGGGTGCGCGGGTCGAGGTCCTCTATGCGCAGCACCATGCGCCCGCCGGCACTGCGGACCGATAGCCACGCCACGAGCGCGGCGTAGATATTGCCCAAGTGCATGCGGCCTGAGGGCGTGGGGGCAAAGCGCCCGACTATGTTGGATGTGCTACTCATGGTTAGAGAGTATAGGGGAAAACGGCTGGAGCCCCCGGGCCTGCATACCCGGGGGCTCCTGGAAAAGGGGGGACGGTTTGTGCGGGGCGGCTAGGGGGGAGCCGCCCCGCAAAGGAAGGGAGGCTAGAGCGGAAGCGCGGTCATCTGGGTGTAGACGCGCGCCTGATACTCGCGGTCGAGATCGTAGAGACCCTTGGGGTCGCACCCAAAGAGCTTCATGTTTGTGATCATGTCGCGGGCGTTGGTCTCCTCTTCGCCCTGCTCGCTCACAAACCAATCGAGGAACTTCATGGTGCGGACGTCGTGCTGCTCATGCGCGACCTCGTAGCAGTGGTGGATGAGGCTCGTCACATACTCCTCGTGCGCAAGCCCCGCCTCGAGCGGCTGAAGGTCGTTCTCAAAGACCTTGTCGGGCTTGGCGATGGCCTCCATCGTGGGCGTGAAGTCGTTATCGAGGAGGTAGCGGCGGATGGCCATGGCATGGTCCATCTCCTCCTTCGCCTGGATCTCGTACCAGTTGGCAAAGCCCTTGAGGCCGCGATCCTCGTAGTAATCGGCAAAGGTGAGATACAGGTAGGCGGAGTAGAGCTCCTTGTTGATCTGATCGTTCAGGACCGTCGTTACCTGTTCGGTGAGTGCCATGAGTGTTCCTTCCCCATCCGTTGTGTGTGCGATTCCGAGTCGCACTGTCTGTATACCCGCGTGGCGCCGTTCAAACGCGTCCACAATTCCCCCACGTCCGCCCCATCTCCTCTCCGCAATTGCCGCTCACCCCGCGGGCGCGGGCGCGGCGTATAGGCGTCCGCACGCGACGGTACAATGGCTCTAACCAAAAGCGATGGGAGGTCCCCATGCACGACATGAACGTCTCGATTCCTGAGCGGGCGGCGCTGCGGCCCGCTCTTGTCCGCGTCCTCGTCGTGCTTGCCTGCCTTGTGGCGGCCTGCGCGCTTGCGGTCCTCACGCCACTGTCTGCGGAAGCTTACGAGATGCCGCGCGTGCGCATCGAGGCGACGGTGCTCGAGGACGGCGTGCTTCATGTGGAGGAGGAGCGCACGTTCGCGTTTGATGACGAGGTGAACGGCGTCTTCTGGACGATTCCCATTGCCAAAAACGAGCAGGGCCGTCCCTCCTGGGTCGATGTGGCGTCTTTGGGTGCTGCTATTGTGGGCGAGGACGGCGCTGAGCACGCGCTTGAGCGCACGGGCGAGGCACAGCCGGGCGATGACGGGGTCTTTACCGTTGCAGAAGAGAACGATGTGATTCGTATCCAGCTCTTCTCGCCGCATGCAGACGACACACAGGCAACGTTTCGCTTGAGCTATGACCTTACGGGCGCCGTTATGGCCTGGGCGGATACGGCCGAGCTGTACTGGCGGTTTGTGGGACCGGATTGGGAGGAGAGCTCGGAGAACGTCGAGCTCACGGTTCGCTTTGCGGGCGCCGACGCCTCGGGTGAGGACGCCCGTGTTGGAGAGAACTTTCGCGCATGGGCTCACGGCCCGCTTGAGGGCGAGGTCGCGCTCGACGGGGCTGCCCCCAACGTGACGGCAACCGTGCCACGCGTGCGCGACGGCGAATATGCCGAGGTTCGCTCGGTCTTTCCACGCAGCTGGGTGCCGGGGTTGGCGCCGGTGGGCGATGCCGGTGAGACGGAGCGCATGGACCATGTTCTCTCCGAGGAGGCGGGTTTTGCCGAGGATGCGAAGGCGCGTCGCGCCCAGATGCAGGCGCTCGTCTCCGTCGGCTCGGGCGCGCAGATTGCTCTTCCGGCGGTGCTCCTCGTGGTGGTCGTCGCATACCGTATCGTGCGCTGCCGTGCCCCTAAGCCGGACTTCCAGCAAGAGTATCTCCGCGAGGTGCCCACCGACGCCCATCCGGCAACCGTTGCGGCCTTTATGGACGACGGGCGCGTGGGGCGCCGCTCGTTTGTGGTCACGCTGATGAAGCTTACCGACGAGGGCGTGATTGGCGTATCCGATCACCCGGTAAAAGATGCCGGGGGCGAGTCGTCCTATCGCCTCGTTTTGCGCGATCCCGCGCGCCTTGGGGCGTCGGGTATCGATGGGGCGGCCCTGCGCTTGTTCTTCCGCGAGGGCTTGCAGTCTTCGTCGTTTGCGGCACTTTCAACCTGCACGTCGGGTGATGCCCTCACCGCGGAGGCGCTCACCTCGGGTTTTTCCGACGCCGTGGAGCGCGACCTCAAGGCGCGTGGCCTGGTCGCGTCGGTGGACACCTTCAAGTCCGTCGCAACCGTGGCGGCGGCTGTCCTGTTCTGCGCTTCGCTCATTCTCGCTCTTACCACAGACGGGGCGACCCTCTTGCCCTTTGGCATTGGTCTTGCACTTACCATCGTCGCGTTGGTGATTGCGCTTACCGCCCGCATCGTCACGCGTGAGGCCGCCGAGCTCAGAGCGCGCTGCGAGGCGTTTCGCCATTGGATCGAGCGCGCGGCGCGGACGGGCGAGGCGGTCGACTTCGATTCTGAGGAGGGGCATCGCATGCTGGTTTACGCCTCCGCGGTCGGCGTGGGCGAGGGGACGCTTCGCAGGCTTGTGTCCCAAACGGACGCGTCTGCCGCTCACGCTGTCGACGGTGTGGCAGACGTTGCCTATGCGGGGGTCGCATCCTATCCCTACCCGCTCATGTGGTGGTTCTGGCCGCACTACGGTATGCACGCAAGCCCCATGCACGATGCGAGCGACGCATACGGAAGCGCCGTGGCGAGCGTTGCCGTGAGCTCGGGGAGCTCTGCGGCAGGAACGGGCGGCGGCTTCTCCTTTGGCGGCGGAGGCGGTGTCGGTGGCGGAGGCGGCGGTACCTTTTAGGGTACCGGCGGCATCTCTCGCGTGCCGGATGTGCGCGGTTGCGCTACATTAGAGGGACTTCTTTCGCGGCGCCGCAACGGGCGGGGCTGGCAAAGGGCAAGGAGGATATATGGGAACTGAGCGTAAGATCGCGCGTGCGCTGATCTCGGTGACCGACAAGACGGGCGTTGTTGATTTTGCCCGTGCGCTGGTCGAGGAGTTCGGGGTGGAGATTGTCTCCACGGGCGGTACGGCGAAGGCCATCGAGGAGGCGGGCGTTCCGGTGCGCCCCATCGAGGACTTCACGGGCTACCCGGAGATGATGGACGGACGCGTGAAGACGCTTCACCCCAAGGTCCACGGCGCGCTGCTCGCCCGCCGCGACTCTGAGGAGCACATGGCTCAGGCCGCGGAGCACGGCATCCAGCTCATCGACATGGTGGTCGTGAACCTCTACGAGTTTGAGAAGACGGTTGCCAACCCCGACGTCACCTTTGCCGATGCCATCGAGCACATCGATATCGGTGGTCCCTCCATGCTCCGTTCTGCCGCCAAGAACAACGATGCGGTGACCGTTGTCTGCGACCCCAACGACTACGAGGCCATTCTCGAGGAGATGCGCCTGCACGAGGGCAAGACGCTGCGCTCCACGCGCCGCCGCCTCGCCGCCAAGGTCTTCACCCGCACGGCTGCCTACGACTCGGCCATCTCCACGTGGCTGAACGATTACCTGGCTGCCGAGGAGCCCGCTGTTGCCGCTGCAAGCGGGGAGGAGGGCTTCCAGACGCCCGAGGTGCTCACCTTGAACCTCGCCAAGACGCAGGACCTTCGCTACGGCGAGAACCCGCACCAGGCCGCTGCGGTCTACCGCTTCTCCGAGGAGTTCGCGGCCTACGGCAGCTCCGCCAACCCGCTGGTGGGCGCCGAGCAGATCCAGGGCAAGCCGCTCTCCTACAACAACTTCCTCGACGCCGACGCCGCATGGAACGCGGTGCGCGAGTTCGACGATCCTGCCGTGGTTATCCTGAAGCACCAGAACCCTTGCGGTTCTGCCACCGCCGAGGATGTCACCACCGCTTATGACCGCGCCTTCGCGTGCGATCCCAAGAGCGCCTTCGGCGGCATCATCGCGGTGAACCGTGAGGTCCCGCTTTCGCTCGTCGAGCACTTTGCCGACCAGAACAAGCAGTTTGTCGAGGTTCTTATCGCACCGAGCTATTCGGCCGAGGCCCTCGAGCGCCTCTCCAAGCGCCAGAACCTGCGCGTGCTCGCCACCGGCGGTGCCGAGGGGCATGCTCGCCTCGAGGTCCGCTCTGTCGACGGTGGCATGCTCCTGCAGCAGGTCGACACGGTCGAGGAGGATCCTGCGAACTTCACGTATCCCACCGAGCGCAAGCCCACTGACGCCGAGATGCGCGATTTGCTCTTTGCTTGGCGCGTGGTCAAGACCGTCAAGTCCAACGCCATCCTCATCGCCAAGAACGAGGCCGGCATTGGTATGGGCCCCGGCCAGCCCAACCGCGTCGATTCGGCGCTCCTTGCGTGCGAGCGCGCGGAGGATGCGTGCGAGCGCATGGGCATCGAGAAGGGCGAGTTCGCCTGCGCGAGCGATGCGTTCTTCCCGTTCCGCGACAACGTCGATGTGCTCGCGGCCCACGGCGTGACGGCGATCATCCAGCCGGGCGGTTCGGTGCGCGACGACGAGTCCATCGAGGCGTGCAACGAGCACAACATCGCCATGGTGTTCACCGGCACGCGCCACTTCCGCCACTAACGTCTGTCCTCTTATACGGAGGCAGCCGCAGCGTGTGCAACAGCGCCCCGAGCCCCGTGAGGCGGCTCGGGGCGCTCGTCCATCCGCCCTGTGAGAGCAGGGCCCGAGCGATTGGAAGCGAAGCAGTATGGATACGCAGGAACCTGCGCCCCAGGAAGAGGCCTTTACGCTGGGCGAGCCTGCGCTGGTGTGCCGCTGGCGCATGACGGCGCGTCGCGTGCCGCTGCTCAACCGGCATATCCGCGCACTCGGCGCTCGTCGCTTGAACGGGAAGGCCGTGCCCCACAGCCTGCTATCGTGGGCAAAACAGCATATCGAGTGGTCGCTTGCGGATGACACGACCGTTGCCGTGCCGGACGACGGCGTGCTCATGCTCGTTATCGACAAGGCGGGGCATGCCGCCATGTCGACCGGTGCTTACAAACCGCTTGCCAACATCGCGGCAGAGGCGCTCGCCTACCGCGCGCTCGGCGCCCGTCGTGAGGCGGACGAGACGGGCGTGGCGCCCGAGGTGCTTGCCTGCGCTGCGGACGGCGCGCTGGTGCTTGGCGTATCGGAGGACGACGCGCTTGCCGGGACGGCATCGCTTGCCCTCCAGCTTGCCGAGACGCGTGGCCTGCGCGTCGAGCGGGACCCGGCGCTCGCGTACCGTACGCTCTCGGGCGCCTGCGCGGGTGCGCTTGCATTGCTGTCCGACGAGCACGGCGTCGTCATTGCAACCGACGCTGCGCTCGCGGGCGAGGAATCGGCCTTTATCGAGATGCTCGCCCAGGGCTACGATAAGCTGCGTGCCTGACCGCGCCGTGGGATGGATGCAGCCGCAAAGGAGTTCTCATGCCCCTCATCTACGTAGTGGAAGACGATGCCGCCATCCGCGGCGAGCTTATAGAGGTGCTCGAGCGCAACGGATTCGATACCGTGGCGACCACCGACTTTGCGCAGGTGACCGAGGACATCATCGCGGCACACCCCGACCTCGTCTTGCTTGACCTCACGCTGCCCGGCACCGACGGGCAGTTTGTCTGTCGTGAGCTGCGCGCTGCCTCCGACGTCCCCATCATCGTCCTCACCAGCCGCGTGACCGAGATCGATGAGGTCATGAGCATGACCATGGGGGCGGACGACTTCATCCCCAAGCCCTACAGCGCGCGGGTGCTCGTTGCGCGCATCCAGGCGCTGCTGCGCCGTGCTGCCGGTCCCGACCCCAAAAGCGGGCTCGAGCACAAGGGACTTACCCTCGACTTGTCGCGCTCCGTCGCCGTTGCCGCGGGCGGCCGGGTGGAGCTTACCAAAAACGAGATGCGCATCCTGGCGCTGCTCATGCGCCGTGCGGGCACGATTGTCTCGCGCGAGGCGCTCATGCGCGAGCTGTGGGATTCCGACGCCTTTGTCGACGACAACACGCTTACCGTAAACATCAACCGTCTGCGCGCAACGCTCGAGAAGATCGGCGTCACCGGTTACCTCACCACGCATCGTGGGCGCGGGTATTCGGTATAGGAGGGTGCCATGACCTTTAGGGCATACCTTCGCGACACCGTTGTCTCGTGGGCACCGCTCGTTGCGGTAGATGCGCTCGCGGCGTTCATCCTTACCGTTGCCGGGGTGAACCCGTACATAACCGCGCTTGTGACCCTGCTCGTCTTTGCGGGCATTGTTGTTGCGTTTGTCCTCTCTTTCATGCGGAAGCGGGTCTTTTTTGACGACCTTGCCCGGGCGACCGCCGGGGACGCGGAGCCGCGTTGGGTTGCCGAAACCGTCGCGCGCCCCGATTTTCTCGAGGGCGAGCTCGTCTACGATGCGGTGCATGCAATCGCCAAGGCGGCGAGCGACGACGAGGCCGCCGGGCGCCGTCAGCTTATGGAGTACCGCGAGTACATCGAGACCTGGGTGCACGAGGCAAAGTCCCCGCTCGCCGCTGCCCACCTTATGCTCGAGAACCTCGAGGAACGTGCGGGCGATACGCTCGGCTACGAGCGCATCGAGGCGGTGGGCGACGAGCTGCGCCGCGTCGAGGGCTTTATCGATCAGGCGCTGTTCTACGCGCGTTCCGAGGCGGTTGAGCGCGATTACCTTATCCGCAAGTATCGTCTGACAAGCCTGGTGAACGCTGCCATCAAAGCGAACGCGCCGTCGCTGATTGCCGCACACGTGGCCCCGGTGGTCGACGGTCTGGACCTGGAGGTCTTTACCGACGAGAAGTGGTGCGCGTTCATCTTGGGCCAGATCATCCAAAACAGCGTCAAATACGCCGATGCCGAGCAGCCCACCATCTCCTTTTCCGCCCGCTTGGTTGACGAGGGGCTTGCGACCGAGGCCGTGGAGCTCACGGTTGCCGACAACGGCTGCGGCGTGTCGGAAGCGGATCTGCCCCGCGTCTTTGAAAAGGGCTTCACCGGGGAGAACGGGCGCACAGGCAAGCGCTCCACGGGTATTGGCCTTTACCTGGTGAAGCGGCTGTGCGACAAGATGGGCGTGGGTATTAGTGCGTCCTCGGTGCAAGGCGAAGGCTTCACCGTTACGCTGCGGTTCTCCACCAATAAGTTCCAGTACTTCGAGTGACGCCACAAAAGGGGAGGGAGGCCTTCTGCGGCCTCCCTCCCCCAAGATTGCCATGCGGGGCTTGCGCATCCCGTGATGGGCAAAACCTACTTCACGACCAGGATGTCGCACTCCGTGCAGCGCAGCAGGAACGTCGAGATCGAGCCCAAAAGCGCGTACTTAATCGAGGACAGGCCGCGCGCGCCGCACATGACCAGGTCGGGCTGGACCACGTCGAGCATCTCGTCCTTGAGCGTCTCGCGAATGCGGCCGGCGCGAATGAGGACCTCAACCTCGGGGATATCGGGGTTGGCGGTCGCCTCCTCAACCTGGGCAGCGATAGAGTCGCGGAACGCCTGCTCAAGCCCCTTCACCAAGTCGGCGGGATAGGCGCCTGCGGACTCGAGCGCGGTCGAATCGACGACGTGCCCGATGATAAGCTTGGCGCCGTTGTTAGCAGCGACCTTGATGGCGCGCGCGAGGACAAAGTCCTGCTGCTCGGTACCGTCAAGCGCAACGAACACCTTCGAATAGCCTTCCTTCATACGAGCCTCCCTTGTGTCGTGGCGGACGTTTTGCCGCCGGACGTTTATGCCTCGCCCGAGTTATACCCGCAATGCCCCTAATCGTTCTTGGGTTTCCGTGAACGTAGGCCTGTGAGCTCCAGACGTTGTGCGCACTGTCCGATAATGGTTCGCAGTCGCGCCGCACGCTCGTGCCGCGTGCTTGCCGTATTGCGATAGGGGAGGCATCTTTGGATCCCATCGAACTTTTGAAATCCGCGTTCCTCGGCTTGGTCGAGGGCATCACCGAGTGGCTGCCGATCTCCTCGACGGGTCACATGATTCTCGTTGACGAGTTTATGAAGCTGAACGTCACCGAGGAATTCCTGAACATGTTCCTCGTGGTCATCCAGCTCGGCGCCATCCTCGCCGTCTGCGTGCTCTTCTTCCACGAGCTTAACCCCTTCAGCCCGAGCAAGGGCAAAGAGGGGCGCCGCGCCACCTGGGCGCTCTGGGGCAAGATCGTGCTGGCGTGCATACCCGCCGCTGCCATCGGCATCCCGCTCGATGACTTTATGGAAGAGCACCTCTATAACGGTACGGTGGTCGCGCTCGCGCTCATTGTCTACGGCATTGCGTTCATCGTGATCGAGATGTGGCGCAAGCGCACGCTCGCGCGCCGCATCGCCTCGGGCGACGTTGCCCCGGCGGGCCGTCCCGCCGGCTCGCACTTTGCGCATGCCGCTGCCCCCGAGCCCGCTGACGGCAACGACTTTGGTGCCATCACGCGTGTGGAGGACCTGCCGGTTTCCACGGCGTTTGGCATCGGCTGCTTCCAGGTGCTCTCTCTCATTCCGGGCACCTCGCGTTCCGGCTCCACCATCATCGGCGGTTTGCTTTTGGGTTGCACGCGCTCGGTTGCGTCCAAGTTCACCTTCTTCTTGGCTATCCCCGTCATGTTTGGCGCAAGTGCGCTCAAGCTCGTCAAGTACGTGGTGCTCGACGGCGGCACCTTTGGCATGAACGAGCTTGCCATCATGGGCGTGGGCTGCGCGGTTGCCTTTGTGGTGTCGCTCATCGCCATCAAGTGGCTCATGGGCTTTGTCCGCAAGCACACCTTTATCGCCTTTGGCGTCTACCGCATTGTGCTCGGCGCCATTGTGCTCGCGTACTTTCTGTTTATCGCTGCGTAGCTAGACGCAACGCAAGACTAACGACTCTAGAAGCCCTAGGGGCCACGGCGTGACCGTGGCCCCTGTCCGTACGGGTCGGTATACTAGGTAAGCTCAAACACACGCCGCCCAAAGGCGGCCGTCTGTGAGGAGATGCGCTCCATGGCTGCGTATGCCGTTGATATCGATTCGCTCAATCCCGCCCAGCGTGAGGCGGTCTTGACCACGGAGGGCCCGCTTCTGGTGCTTGCGGGTGCGGGCTCGGGCAAGACCCGCGTGCTCACCTACCGTATCGCACACATGATTGCGGACCTTGGCGTGCGCCCCTGGCAGGTGCTCGCCATCACCTTTACCAACAAAGCGGCCGCCGAGATGCGCGAGCGTCTTCAGGCGCTTCTGCCGGACGGCACGCGCGGCATGTGGGTGTGCACCTTCCACGCCATGTGCGTGCGGATGCTCCGCGAGGACGCCGACTTGCTGGGCTATACCGGTCAGTTCACCATCTACGATGACGATGACTCGCGTCGCATGGTGCGCGACATCATGCAGGCGCTCGGCATCGAGCAGAAGAGCTACCCCATCAACATGATCCGGAGCAAGATCAGCGCCGCCAAGAACGCCATGATCGGCCCCGATGAGTTCCAGACGCGTGCAAGCTCCCCGCAGGAGCAGAAAGCCGCGCAGGTCTACCAAGAGCTCGAGCGCCGTCTGCGCGCAGCCAACGCCATGGACTTCGACGACCTGCTCGTGCGCGCCCTCGAACTTCTGCGCACGCGTCCCGAGGTGCTCGACCGCTATCAGGAGCGCTTCCGCTACATCTCGGTGGACGAGTATCAGGACACCAACCACGTGCAGTACGAGATAGCAAACCTGCTTGCGGGCAAGTACCAGAACCTCATGGTCGTGGGCGACGACGACCAGTCCATCTACTCATGGCGCGGTGCCGACATCACCAATATCCTCGACTTCGAGAAGGACTTTCCCGCGGCCAAGGTCGTTAAGCTCGAGCAGAACTACCGCTCGACGGGCCACATCCTCTCCGCGGCGAACGCCGTGGTGCGCCATAACTCGCAGCGCAAGGAGAAGCGCCTCTTCACCGCGGCGGGCGATGGCGACAAGATTCAGGCCTACCAGGCCTCCGACGAGCGGGACGAGGGCCGCTGGATTGCCGGCGAGATCGAGAAGCTGCATGCAGGCGGCATGAGCTATGACGACATCGCCGTCTTCTACCGTACCAACGCGCAGTCGCGCATCCTCGAAGACATGTTCCTGCGCGCGGGCGTGCCGTACAAGATCGTGGGCGGCACGCGCTTCTTCGACCGTGCGGAGATTCGTGACGTCATGGCGTACCTCAAGATGATTGTGAACCCGGCGGACGAGATGAGCGTCAAGCGCGTCATCAACACGCCGCGCCGTGGCATTGGCTCCACCTCCATCCAAAAGATCGAGGAGCTCGCGCGCGAGAACCGCTGCAGCTTCTTCCAGGCGTGCGAGATTGCCACCGCAGAGACGGGGCGCTTCACCGCCAAGGTGCGCGCCGCCCTCGGTGACTTTGTCTCCATTGTGCGCGAGGGGCGCCGCATGGACGGCGAGCTCCAGAACGTGGTCGAGGCCATTGTCGAGAAGACGGGCCTTATGCAGGCGCTGCGTGCCGAGGGCACGGTAGAGTCCGAGGGGCGCGTCGAGAACATTCAGGAGTTCCTGGGCGTTGCTGCCGAGTTTGAGGAGACGCACGACGATATCGAGGGCACGCTCGAGAGCTTGGAAGAGCTGCGTGCCGCCGGCATCGCCGACGCTTCTTTGGGGACGGGTTCAAATCGTGCAGATCATGTTGCCGGTCTCGCGGCCGAGGCGGCGTCTGCGGACGCGGCGCCCGCGACGCCTGCGTCCGCCAGTGTGGAGACGCCCGTTTCCGCCGATGCGCTCGATGCGGGGCTCTCCGGCGCACAAGCGGCGCTCGCCCAGCTCATCGCCGGCAACACTTTGGCCGCCGCCCCCGTGCCGCCGCAGCATGCCGCCCAGACCGCCGCAGAGATCGAGCGCACCTATGGCGCCTTCGCCTGCCGCGCTCTGCCCGCGCTTCTTGAGTGGCTGGCGCTGCGCAGCGACCTTGACGCGCTTGCGGGGGAGAGCCACGCCATCACCATGATGACGGTGCACTCCGCTAAGGGCCTGGAGTTCCCCGCGGTGTTTGTGGCGGGCCTTGAGGAGGGCATCTTCCCGCACGTGGCCAACTTTGCCGCGGCGGATGACCCCGCCAAGCTCGAGGAGGAGCGCCGTCTTGCCTACGTGGCCATCACGCGCGCCCGCCAGAGGCTCTTTCTCACCTACGCGGCCACGCGCCGCACCTACGGCTCCACTCAGGCAAACCCGCGCAGCCGTTTTCTGAACGAGATTCCCGATGCGGATATCGAGTTCACGGGCGTGGGCTCGGCGGGCTTTGAGGGCACGGGCTGGGAGAAGCGCGGCGACCGTCGCGGTACCTACGGCTCCGGCGTGGGCGAGGACATGTATGGCGGCCGCGTCTTTGGCTCCTATACCCGCTCGACCGGCGGAAGCGTGTCCCGTCACACGGGCATCAGCCCCGATGCCGGGCGCAAACCCGCGACCTTTGGCAGCGGTGTCCCGCGTCGGCGCACGCCTGTGGGCGCGGACGGTCATGTGGTCGAGCAGCGTCGGCCTGACGCCGCCAAGCGTGCCGAGACGTTTGCCGTGGGCGACAAGGTGAGCCACAAGACGTTTGGCACCGGTACGGTCATAGGTGTGGCGGGCGATATGCTAGAGGTCACCTTTGAGAAGAGCGGCCAGACCAAGAAGCTCATGAAGGGGTTTGCCCCTATCGTGAAGGTGGGATAGACCATGGCCGGCAACGCAAAGGCGCTGAGCCCCAAAGCGACCCTCATGGTGGGCGCGACGCTCTTCTCGATGTTCTTCGGGGCGGGCAACCTCATCCTGCCGCCGTTGCTCGGCGTGCAGGCGGGCGCGGCAACACTTCCCGCAACCATAGGGTTCTTTATCACGGGCGTGGGATTGCCGGTGCTTGGCATCGTCGCCGTGGCGCTTGCCGGTACGGTGCGCGAGCTCGCCGACCGCGCGCATCCCGTGTTCTCCCGCGTGTTTGTGGCGGCGGTGTACCTCGCCATTGGGCCGTGCCTTGCCATCCCGCGCACCTCGTCCACGGCGTTCGAGATGCTCGCACCGCTGCTACCCGCCGGCATCTCCGTCGAGGTGGCGCGCCTCGTATTCTCCGTTGCGTTCTTTGCGCTCTCGTTTGTGCTCGCCATGCACCCCGGGCGCCTTACGCGCCTTTTGGGCCGCGTGACGGGCCCCGCGCTTATCCTGCTCATCGTTGGCGTGGTCGTGCCGTCGCTCGTGTCGCTCGCCACCGGTCAGGTCCAGGCGCCGCCCGCGCCGGTTGCACCCTACGACGCCAACGCGGCGGTGCAGGGTTTTCTTACCGGGTACCAGACGATGGATCTGCTCGCCTCGCTCACCTTCGGCCTTGTGATCGCCACGAACATCCGCAACCTCGGTGTGGCCGATACGGGCGGCGTCATGCGCGAGGTGTGCCGCGCGGGCGTCATCGCCGGCGTGCTCATGATGGCGATCTACGGCGGCCTCGCGGTGGTGGGCTTTGATCTTGCTGCCGCGCTTGCGGGGGCAACCAACGGCGCCGAGGTCATCACGGCGTCGGCCACGATGCACTACGGCGTGCTCGGCACGGCGGTCGTCGCGGCGATTTTCCTGCTGGCGTGCCTGAACGTGTGCACCGGGCTCATTAGCTGCTGCGGCACCTATTTTGCCGAGGAGCTGCCCCGCGTGCCCTACCGCGTCTGGGCGATTGGTTTTGCGGCGTTTTCGTGCGTCATCTCCAACTTTGGGCTCGATGCCATTCTTGCGTTTTCCGTCCCACTCCTGAATGCCCTCTACCCGGTGGCAATCGTGCTCGTCATAGGCGGCATGGCGCACCGCGTGCTCGACGTCTATCCGCTCACGTGGCCCGTGACCGTTGGGCTTGTGGGCGTCTCGAGCGTTGTGGTGAGCCTGCGCGACGCCTTTATGCCCGGCGTCCGGGTCGTCTTCGATGCCCTGCCGTTTGCCGATATGGGGCTCGGTTGGGTTTTGCTCGCCGTTGTGGGAGCGGCGCTCGGCATCTGTCTGTCTGCGCTCGGCAGACCACGGATGAGATAAAAACACGAACATATATTCGTTTTTTGCTTACCAAAAGCGCTGAGGACTGTATTATAGATACTGCCAGCGAAGTTCGCGTGCGGGCGGCGCCTCACAACAATGAGGTGGTTGCCTATGAACGTTGTTCTTGAAATCCTTCAGGCGCTTGCGTCTTGCGCAAGCATAGGTCGATTTCTATTCGATATATGGAAGGACTATAAGCACAGAGCGGATGACGGAGGGAGATAAGTAGAGCCCGGGTGCCACCGGGCTCTCTAGTCGGTAATACCTGCGCCGCCCGCTCCGGTTAACAGCCCCGGGCTTCGCTGGTACCTCTTCAAGTATACCCAAGCATCTCAGCGTAAGCATTACCGCGCATGCGGAATTTAAGATTTGTGCACTTTCCTGTCGAGCGTCGGCCGTCGTGGAAGCTCCTGAAAAACGGCAGAACCGGCGCCGATGTTGGTGCGTTCACCGGAAACATCTCCCGCTCACGCCGGGGCTGTGCCACAATCGGAGACGGCATACGGATGCGGGGTGCCGGATACGCGGCGCCCTTGGCAATGAAAGGGGATTCACATGGCGGACGATATCAAGCTCTACATTGGTATCGACGTGGGAGGCACCTCCGTCAAGGAGGGTCTCTTCAACGAGAACGGCGAGCTTCTGGGCAAAATCAGCGTGCCCACGCCGCCGCTTACCGATGAGGCGGGCTTTAACGCGGTCATCTCGGGCATCGATCAGCTCGTTGCCGGTACGGATGCTACGGCGGCCGCGGTCAAGGGTGTCGGCCTCGCCGTGCCCTGTCCGGTTCCCTCTTCTGGCGAGATTACGCTTGCCGCCAACATCGAAATCGATCCTCCCGCGCTCAAGGCGGCGCTCGAGGGGCATTGCCCGGAGGCAGCGGTCCGCTACGTTAACGACGCCAACGCGGCTGCGATGGGCGAGCTTTGGCGCGGCAGCGCCCAGGGCCGCGACAGCATGGTCATGGTGACCATCGGCACCGGCCTCGGCGGTGGCGTGGTCGTCAACGGCGACGTCATCGGTGGCGCCTTTGGTGCGGGCGGCGAGATCGGCCACATCACGGTGAACCCGGATGAGACCGAGACCTGCGGATGCGGTCGCCGTGGCTGCCTCGAGCAGTACGCCTCCGCTTCCGGCGTGGTCACCAACTACCTGCGCGCCTGCAAGGCCCACGGCGTCGAGCCGCACGAGCTCTCCGGCTCCAGCGACTCCCGCACCGTCTTCCAGCTTTGCCGCGAGGGTGACGAGGTCGCGCTCGAGGCCATGGAGACCATGACCGACTACCTCTCCCTCGGCCTCACAACCATCTCCGCTGTGGTCGACCCCGAAATCTACGTCCTCGGCGGCGGCGCCTCCGCCTCCTCCGATGTGTACCTGGAGACGCTGCGCAAGAAGTTTGCCGACCGCGCTCTCAAGGTGAGCAAGGAGACGCCCATCGAGGTCGCGACTCTCGGCAACGACGCCGGCATCATCGGCGCGGCCTACGTTGCCCTTCGCGCGAGCCGCGAGGCCTAGTAGCAGTCGGCCGTGCGCGGCTTGCGCATGCGCCTATCCGCATCGTTTTTGGCGCCGCCCTGTCCGGGGCGGCGCTTTTCGCTAAGATAGTGATATCTGGCGATACGCATCAGAAAGGGGCTCATCCATGAGCAACGTTCTCGTCTTCGGACACCTCAACCCCGATAACGACGCCATCATGTCGGCGGTCGTTCTCTCCCAGCTCCTGAACCAGGTGAACTACAACGGTGACACCTACGAGGCCCGTCGTCTGGGCCCGCTGCCGGCTGAGACCGCCAAGCTCCTTAGCGACCTTGGCATCGACGAGCCGGCGCTTCTTGAGGAGATCCCCGCTGCCGACGAGCCGCAGCAGGTAATCTTGACCGACCACAACGAGGTCGGTCAGACCGTTGCCGGCATCGAGAACGCTCAGGTTGTTGGCGTGGTCGATCACCATCGCTTTGGCGATTTCACCACGGCCGCCCCGCTCACCATCGTGGCCATGCCCTGGGGTTCGAGCTGCACCATCGTCACCAAGCTCTTTGACGTTCTTGGCCAGAAGCCCACGGACGCCCAGGCAAAGTGCCTGCTCGCGGCCATGATGACCGACACCCTCATGCTCAAGAGCCCCACCACCACCGCGGTCGACCGCGTTGTGGCGGCCGCACTCGGCGAGCAGCTCGGCGTAGATCCGGTCAAGTTTGGCATGGAGGTCTTCCTCTCCCGTCCGTCCGGTTCCTTCACGCCCGAGCAGATGGTTGGCAACGACATCAAGCTCTTTGAGGTCGGCGGCAAGAAGCTCCTCATCGGCCAGTATGAGACGGTCGATAAGTCCCGTGCGCTCGGCATGGTACCCGAGATCCGCGAGGCCATGCGCGCCTATCAGGCCGATAAGGGTGCTGACGGCATCGTGCTCTGCGTGACCGACATCATGGAGGAGGGCTCTCAGGTGCTCCTCGAGGGTGACACCGCCGTCGCTCAGAAGGGCCTCGGCATCACCGACGAGGCCGAGGGCGTTTGGTGCCCCGGCGTGCTCTCGCGCAAGAAGCAGGTCGCAGCTCCCATTCTCGCTGCCGCCGAGTAATTTGTAGCGCATGGGACCTGTGGATTTGGTCTGGATGCGCTTGGCAAGACCCTGCTGAAACGGCACGGGTTGGGTAACAATATATGCAACACAAAAAGGCGAGGCGCCCCGCGTGCCTCGTCTTTTTTGAAGCGCAGCCCTCGCGGCGGCACGATGTATGCAAAGGGGGCGCCAAGCCCCACCCAAGAAGAAAGGCGGCAGCTCGACATGGCCAAGCGTACCGTACGCAAGAACGCCCGTCCGACCGTGAAGGCGGTTGAGCGCAAGGCGCTTGCGGCGGAGCTTCCGGTTGGGGGTGTCACGGCGCCGGCGTCGCTCATCACGCCCGCGCAGCGCCGTCGCCTCGAGCGCCGCAGCACGTTTGAGCGCATCACCGGAAACGGCACCATCTCGGCCCTCGTTATGATTGTTGCCGCTGTTGCGGCGGTCATCTGCGCCAACACGCCCGCCTTTGACGCCGTGCACGCGTTTTTGCAGGAGCCGGTTGCCATCACGTTTGGCCCGTGGAGCTTCTCGCTATCGGTAGAGCTTTTTGTGAACGACTTTCTGATGGCGATCTTCTTCTTGCTCGTGGGCATCGAGCTCAAGTACGAGATGACGGTGGGCGAGCTCCGTCGCCCGCGCCAGGCGCTTCTGCCCATGCTCGCCGCGGTGGGCGGCGTGGTCGTGCCCGCGTGCATCTACGGTTTTATCAATCGGGGCGGCGCGGTCTACGGTTGGGCTATCCCCATGGCGACCGATATCGCTTTTGCCCTCGGCGTGCTCTCGCTTCTGGGCAGCCGCGTGCCGCCGGCGCTCAAGGTCTTCTTCTCGACGCTTGCCATCGCCGACGACCTTCTTGCCATCGCCGCAATCGCCCTGTTCTACGGCCACGCGCCGCATCTGGGTTGGCTCGCCGCCGCCGCGGTGGTGACGGGGCTTCTGGTCCTGCTCAACGTGCGGCGCCACTTCCGCCTGGCGCCCTATCTGGCGCTTGGCCTGGTGCTGTGGTTCTGCCTGTTCCAGTCGGGCATCCATGCCACGCTCGCTGGCGTGATTTTGGCATTTACCATTCCCGCCCGTTCTGACATCGTTGCCTCCGAGCTCGTCGGTTGGCTGGGCGCCAAGCTCCCCGAGCTCGAGGACCGCTTTGACGACGAGGCGCACATCCTCGGCCAGCACGATTTCACCCACGCCGCCCGCGGGGTGGAGCGCGTTGTGCACCGGGTGACACCGCCCCTGCAGCGTCTCGAGCATTACATCGCCACGCCGGTGAACTTCCTCATCCTGCCCATCTTTGCGTTCGTGAACGCACAGGTCCGCCTCGTGGGGGTCGATCCGCTCTCGCTCGTGTTCGACCCCGTTGCGATTGGCGTGTACGCGGGCATGCTGCTCGGCAAGCCGCTCGGCATTGCGGGCATGACGTTTCTTCTGGTTAAGACCCATGTGGCGGACCTTCCCACGGGCGTGGGGATGCGCCATATCGTAGGCGTGGGCATTTTGGGCGGTATTGGCTTCACCATGTCGATTCTCATCGCCGGTCTTGCCTTCACGCAGATTCCTGCCGAGCTTCTGGCTGCTAAGACTGCCATTCTTGCCGGCTCGGTCTCGGCCGCACTCATCGGGCTTGCCTATATGCACGTCGCCTGCCGCAAGCGCGCCGCGTAATCCCGTGGCGTAGTTCCGCCCTGCGTTTGCAGCGCTTGTCTTCACGAAACCACGTTTACCAGCGAAACAGGGGCAAAATGCGCTGGTAAACGTGGTTTCCTCGAAGGCGTTTCCTCCGGGGCGCCTTACTCCACCGTTCCGTACGTGGCGCCCCAGCCGTGCGCGGCGAGCGCGGAGTTCAGCTGGTCGCAGAGGCGCTGGCGGCTGTAGCGGCCGGGCGGCAGGAGGTTTACGACCTCGATAAGGTCGGCGTCGAGGTCCACAAGCTCGGCCTGCACCACTACGTCGAGCCGCTCTACCGTGTCGCGGACGGTAAAGAGGCTGTCCACGAGGCGCTGGAGATCGCCGAAGGCCTCTGCCTGAAAGTTCTGGAACTGCATGGTGGGGCTCCCTGTGGGTCGGATGGGGTAGCTAGAGCGGCGGTCAGGTCGGGCAGCTAAGCAGCGGCGCCAGGTTCGACAACGGTGAATGCGTACGTGGCCTCGCCGTCGGTGAACTCTGCCGTGAGCGCGTAGCGCCAGCCGGGTTCGATCGTGAGTGATGCGGCGCCGTCCGCGGTGGAGACGGCGACCTCCTCGCTGGGCTGGTTCTCTTCAAGCGCCGTGTAGCCGCCGGACGCCTCGGCCGCACGCGCGAGGTCGCTCTCGTTCCAGCGCACCGCGCGCACCGCCGTCGCCGGGGTATCAAGCTCGACAGTTGCCTCGAGCGCGTGGGGAATCCGCGCGTCCGCAAGAGCGTCCGGCGCAAGTGCGACAGCAGGCGCAGGACGCTCGCCCGTCGCGTCCTCGCCGTCCTGCCACGTGGAGCTAACAAGCGTGAGCGCGACCGTTACCGCAGCGTCATCGGTGCGGTAGGAGAGGGCAGCGTAGGGCGGCTCGGCCGGGTCCTTGGCGGGGCGCACCTGCGCCACGAGCTCGTTGTAAGGATCGGCATCGGCGGCAGAGCCGGTCTTTAGCACCTCGACCTCAGAGATGCCGGGGTACTGCGCGGGGTAGCTCTCGAGCATGATGCCGTTGCCAACCACGCGTACCAGGTTGCCGCGCGCAAGGTCGGATGCAGAGATCTCCTCGCCGCCCACGCCCACAATGCGTGCCTGCGCGAGGTCGCCGGGCATATAGGGGGTCTCCGTCTTAGTGTCGACAAACAGAAGGCCGGCCTCATCGGAGGCGATGACGAGGGCCTCGCTCTCAAACATGGCATCCTCCTCGCTGATGTTGCGGGCGGCGCTGGCGGTGCCGCTCCCCGAGGTTGCCGGCGCCGCTGCCGAGCAGCCGCTTGCGCCCATAAGGCAGGCGAGGGCGAGCACGGCGCCGATGC
>CASELS010000026.1 GCA_949288855.1 uncultured Collinsella sp.
CCTCTCGCGGAGGGGTCCGTCGGCGCGGGCGCGGGTGCGACCGTGGGGAAGCTCAACGGACCTGCCTGTGCCATGAAGGGCGGCCTCGGCGCTCGCGCCTTCTCCCTCGGCAACCTCCGTGTGGGCGCCATAGCCGTGGTCAACGCCTGCGGCAATGTCTGTGACCCGGCAACGGGCGCCACGATCGCCGGTATGCGTACCGCACCCGACGCACGCGAGATAGCCGACATGGAGGACGCCTTGCTCGCAGCCGGCGCCCGTGCCCAGATGCCGCTCGACCGTACGAACACCACCATCAGCTGCGTTGTCACCAACGCCCACCTCACCAAAGCCGAGGCCACCAAGGTCGCCCAGATGGCGGCGGACGCCTATGCGCACGTCATCCGTCCCACGCACACCACTAACGACGGCGATACCGTCTACGTGATGGCAACCGGTGAGCTCGAGGGTGACCAACCCCCGCTCGACGTCATCGGCCTCACCGCCATGCGCACCCTTGAGGCCGCACTCGTGGCCGGCGTCACCGAGGCGACCGGCTCCCACGACATCCCCGCGGCCCGCGACCTCGCGTAGCCACCTCGCTCTTCCATACAGGAGATTTTTCATACAAGAAGGAGGGTCCCGCAGGACCCTCCTTGCTCAACTGGTCTGTGCTTCGCCTTTATCCGGATGCTACGCCTCGAGCAGCTTATGGATCTTTGGCGCCAGAAGCTCCGTCAGACGGTCAAACCCCGCATCGTTCAGGTGCAGACCGTCGCGGTAGTACTCCGTGCTCGCTTCGTTCTGCCCGTCCACAAACTCCGGGAACACGTCGAAAAACGTTACGTTCCGGTCACGCACGAGCTCGCGCTCCTGGTCGAAGATCATCCGCACCAAGTCGTTGTTCCGAATACCCGGCACCTGGTGGTAACTGCGCAGCGCCTCCACGCAGGGCAGCGTCGACCAGAGGAGCACGCGCACATCGGGCAGGTTGCCGCAGATGACGTCGATGAGCTCCTTCACGTGGCAGGCGATCTCCTTGGGGCTCGCCATCGCTGTGTTGCCGAGGTCGTTGATTCCCACCATAAGGACCACAAGCGAGGGGCGGTACTTGATCACGCCCTCGTCCA
Source organism: uncultured Collinsella sp. (assembly GCA_949288855.1). Lineage (GTDB taxonomy): Bacteria > Actinomycetota > Coriobacteriia > Coriobacteriales > Coriobacteriaceae > Coprousia. The sequence continues at coordinate 1,110 of CASELS010000026.1, forward strand.
CGATCCAGAGCAGCTCCTCCGCGGTGGCGCCGCCAAGACCGCAGTTGTACTTCACGGGCAGCTCGGGAAAGCACCGCTCTAGGGGGTAGGTCTCGGTGAGCGAGTCGCCAAAGAACACCACCCCGCCCGGCTCGGCGCCGCGGTCGCCGCGCACGATGGTGAGCATGCGCTCGAGCTGTCCCTCGCGCAGCTGATAGTAGTGCGGGTTGTAGATCATTTCCTCGCGCATATCACGCCTCCAGCTCTATCTCCATACCGATCTCGAACATGCGGCGCCAGGGCATGTAGACGCTCTCGATGCGCACCGGATGCTCCCGTGCCAGGTCGAGCGCGTCAAAGCGCTGCTGGAGCTCGCCGCGAATGAGCTCCTCCACATCCGCCTGTCGGTCGCCAAAATCGTAATACGAGAGCCCCATCGCGGGAAGGTCGTGCTCGACCACCGAGGGCCGCACCTCCGCCTGATAGAAGACATCCTCGATGATGCGGTAGCAGAGGTTGCGGGTGGCCGCCTGTCCGGGGCGCCCGACGATGGCCTGGGCGAGCGTGGTGCCGAGCGTGTTGCAGTTGGTGTTCCAGCCGGCGTAGCTCGCAAGCGAGCCCAGCACACCCAGACGATCGAGCTGCTCGATACAGGCGCGGTCGCCGCCGTTGCTAAAGGCGCTGTCGCAAAGGGCCACGCGGCGGCCGCGCGCCAGGTGCTCGGCGATGCGCTGCGTATAATCGGCGAGGTTGCGATAGCTCGTGTAGGTGAGGTCGACCTCCTCGGGCGCCACGAACGACTCCTGCATGACCTTGCCCGGAGCGTTGATGGCAAATATCACGTCCGCCTCGGAGGGCACGTCCGCAAAGCGCGCACCCACCACGCGCACATGGGACTTCAGGCTCTCGAACATAGGCCGGTCCTCGTAGTTGGGCACAATCGTGGGGCCGAGCACCGAGGCGTAGAAGGGCCAGATGCTCGGGCGCAGGCCCTCATGCTCCACCCAGGCGCGCGTGAGAAGCGACATGGCCACCTCGTCAGCGCCGGGGTAGATCATCACCCGGTCGTCGAGGCGGCGCTCCTTCAGCGCGGCGATGACGCGCTTCTGCGCAATTGCGGTGTAGCCAAAGGGAGCCGAATCGTCCTGCGGAATCACGAGGAAGTCGATGGCGCCCTCGCCGATGAGATCGAGGACGGCGATGTTCATGTCGCAGTTGAGGTCGCGACGGTGCTCGTAATCGGCAAGGACCTCCTCGGGAACCTCGATGGCGGCAAGCTCGCGTTCCTCGTCGGCGGAGAGCTCGCCGGTGCGCTCGCGCACATCGAGGAGGTACTTCCTGCGGAACAGCGCAAAGCCAAAGTCCTCGTAGTAGTCAGGCTCCTCCTCGGCGGAATCGTACGACGGGCAGCGCATGATGCACTGGAAGGCGTACACGCGCATCGCCGGGTTCGCCCGCTTGAGGGCGCGCACCTCATCCAAGCGCTCATCGAGCTCCGCGCGCTCCAGGTGGTGCAGGCGCGAGGGGATGAGGCCGCCATAGAGCAGCATGTCGAGCGAGAGCACCGCGGCGTCGCAGCCGGCGGCCTGCTCCGTAAGGAATGCGGAGATGCCCGCAACGTCCGCCGGCTTTTTCTTGTCGCCTAACAGCTCGAGCGGCGGGACAACGAGCTCGATCTCGTCGTTCGATTCGGCGATCATCTGCGGGAACACGCGGTTGCAGGGCCGCTCGTCGAGCGGCAGCAGCAGGACCTTCATGGTCACACTTCCTATCGATAGGGTGCGACCGCCACGCCCGGACGGGCGGGCGGCCGCACCGGTTCCACTACATCCAGCTTACCCCAGCACGCGGGAGGCAATGTCCTCAAGCGCTTCGGCGATGCTCGGGCAGCGCACGACATCGTAGGGACACTCGGCATCGGAGACGAGGTAGCCCACACGCGCGACGTCGAACATACCGTAGTCGTTTGGGGCGTCGCCGATGGCGTACACGTCGCAACCCGGGTAGAGGCTCTCGATGGCCTGCCCCTTGGAGACATCGACCGACATGAGCTCGAGCGAGGTCGAAGAGCTCATGACCGCCTGCGTGCGCGTGCAAGTGGCACGTACGTGCTCGGCTATGGGCGCGAGGTCGCGCTCCTCGCCGATGAGCAAGAACAGCACCACCGGCTGGCACTCGATCAACTCGAAGAAGTCGCTCTTGATGACATGCGAGTCGTAGAGCTCCTTGGGGAAATCCGGGTCGCGATCGGTATGCCAGTAGCGGTTGGCGACCGTGTTCATCTCCACGCGGATGGGCGCACCCGAGGCCTCGATGTAGGTGAGGATCTCGCGGGCCTCGTCCTTATCCATCAGCTCCGCACGGAGCGTGGATCCGCTGATCATGACGGCGCCGTGCTGCGAGATGCGGTTCTTGAAGTCGAGCCCAAAGCGAGCTCCCGCTCGGACGATATCGTGATCGAGCCGCCCCGTGCAAATCGCCATCGTGCAGCCGGCGTCCTGCAGGCGCCCCAGAAGCTCGACGGTGCGCTCTCCCCCGATCACGTTGCTGTCGGCGTCAAGCAGAGTGCCGTCCATATCAAAGACGACAACGGACCTGTTCACGCTCTTCGACCTACCTTTCTGTCAGACGTAAGGGTTGAAACCGAAGAGACTGGGATGCGTTCCTACTTCTCCTCGGTGGTGACGGCGGCGTCCATGGCCTTCACGAAGGGCATGTAGATGAGGACGGACACCACAAAGATCACGGCGCAGGTGATGACGGCACCGATGTTGAGACCGGTCGAGAGCAGGCCGCCGAGCAGGGGCGGGGTGATCCAGGGGGTGAGGACGTAGGTGTAGCCCATGAAGCCGGTGACGGTGGCGAGCGCACCGATGCCGAGGCCGGCGAGCGTGACCATGATCATGGGGGCGATAAGGATCGGGTTCATGACGACGGGCAGGCCGAACATGATGGGCTCGGAGATGTTGAAGAGACCCGGGACGAAGCCGATCTTGGCCATCGTGCGGTAGTCCTGACGACGGGAGATGATGAGGATGGCGACAACGAGGGCGAGCATGTTGCCCGCGCCGCCCATGAAGGCCACGGAGTCGAGGAACGGCTTGGTGAGCACGTTCGTGGCGGCCTCGCCGGCGGCGATGGCCTCGGCGTTGGCGTTAAGGGAGATCAGATAGAGCGGCTCGAGCACACCGTTCATGATGCCGGCGGAGTGGATGCCAAAGCCCCACAGCAGCATGTAGAAGAAGTAGATGACCGCAACGCCCACGGGCGAGGACACGAGCGAGAGCACCGGCGCCTGCACGAAGGTGGTGATGAGGTCGTTCACCGGGGTGCCGGCGAGGTTGGTGGCAACGCGCACGAGGCCAAAGACGATGACGGTGAGCGTGACGGGGATGATGGCGTTGATCGAGCGGGCGATCGCAGGCGGGACCTCGTCAGGCATCTTGATGATGAGCGCCTTGAAGCCCATGAAGAAGCGGTAAACCTCGACGGCGAGAAGCGAAGTGATGATGGCGGTGAACATGCCCGTCGAGCCGAGGTAGCTCGTGGCCACGACCTCGCCCCAGTCATCGCTCGTCACAAACGGCGTGAGGCACAAGAAGCATACGACCGAGCAGGTGCCGGCGATGGAGGTGTCGAGGCCGTAGTTCTCGGCAAGCACGCGCGCCACGGTGAAGGAAAGCAGAAGCGCGAGCACCGACATCGACGCGGAGCTGATGGCGGCACCGAGCTGCTGTGCCTCGGTGAACGGCGTGCCAAAAAGCGCGTTCAGGATGCCTCCGTCGCCCAAGATGACGCTGTTCACGAGCGTGAAGAGCGACGCGGTGATGATGAGCGGCATGAGCGCGATGTAGCCGTCGCGCACGGCGCTCAGGTAGCGGTTGCCACCGATCTTCGATGCGATGGGCATCAGTTTCTCGGCGAACGATTCCATAGCGTTAGCTTTCATGACCCTTCCTTTCCGTATGTACGGTCCTTAAGCTGCCGTCGGGGTGGCCCCGACGGAGAAACGCCCAATAAGCGCGCGCAGTTCCTGCTGCTCGCGGTAGACCTCAATGAACTCACGCGCCACAAGGCCGATGCTCTCGGCACTCATCAGCTGGTCCTCGGCATGGGTGAGCATAAGCGTCATGCTCGTGGGCTCGCCCGCCGCCTCGCGCTGGATGATGGAGGCGTGCGCGTGATGCCCCTGGCTGAAGCACTCATCACCTTCGTCGAGCAGCTCCTGCGAGCGGACGAGGTTGCCCTCCTTGGCCGCGCGCACCGCCTCTAGGTAGAGGCTGCGGGCGCTGCCCACCGCGGCGATGATCTGGAAGCTGATGCTGTTCAGCTCGTCGCGATCAGTCATGGAGCACCTCCCTCGCCTTTTTGAGAACACCCGCCCCGTCCATGGCGCCGTACTCGGCCATGGTGATGGCGTACGTGGGGCAGCCGAGCTTGGCCTCGACGTTGTCCCGCTCATACATCACCTGGGGACCGAGCAGCACGATGTCCACGTCAGCGGGGATTTTCTTTAGATCAGACAGCGGGTATGCGCGGATCTCGCAGGCGTAGCCCTCCTTCTTGGCGGCGTCCACCATCTTCAGCTCGAGCATGCTTGTGGACATGCCCGCAATGCAGAGCAGCGCGATCTTTCTCATACCGATCCCACCTCCCGTCTTTGCTGCCGGCGCACGAGCGCAAGCAGCGTTTCGAACCTTCTATCTTCCAAAAGCTCCCGGACCGCGTCCGTATCCATGAGAACCCTCAGGAGCGTGTGGTAAAACGCGTTGAGATCGAGGTCGCGCTCGGTAGCGAGCGAGATGAGAAAGACGCCCCATACCTCGTGGCCCGCCCAGGTGACGGGCTCGTCGAGCAAGCCCACCGCCACGAACGTGCGGGCACTTACCGCTCGCATGGGGTGCGGGAGCGCAACGAGGTTGCCAAAGGCCGTGGGCGCGATCCGCTCGCGCTCCTTCACGAGCTCGGCAAAGTCAGCGGGCAGCTCCTCCACCGTCGCGGCGAGCGCCGAGAGCGCCTCGATGGCCTCGTCCGGCGTGGTGGCGGCAAGGTGCGCCTCAAACAGGCGGCGGTCATAGCAGGAGAGACCTTTGTCGACGGGCGCAGAGAAGAGCTCGTTCAAAAGCGAGATGTCCGCGTCGTCCAGGAAGTACTTCACAAGGCGCACGGGCACCGGAAGCTGCCGGTTGAGCGGCACCGTGGTGAAGACGTAATCGATCTCGCTGAAGTCGACCTCGTCGATCTCCGAGACATCGCAGACGATGATGCGGTCGAGGTGCGCGCCGAACTCCTTGCGGTAGCGGTACTCGAGCAGGCGCGCGCTGCCCTGCCCCGAGGCGCACACCACGAGGATGTTGCTCTTCACAGCACCCGACTGCTTGCGCTCGAGGGCAAGCGCAAAGGAGAACGCCAGGTAGCCGATCTCGTCCTCGGATGGGTGCGCGCCGTACGCATCGGCGAGCACCGGTGCGCTCTCGAGCGCCATGGAGTACGCGAGGGGGAACCGCTCCTTCACGTCGGCCAGAAGCGGGTTCTTGTAGTTCAAGTGGTAGGTGAGGCGCACCGCGAGCGGCGCGACGTGCTTGGCGAGGTTCATGCGCAGCTCAAGGTCATCGCGGAAGTCGAAGCGAAACGCCTCCCACACCTTCTCGAGCATGCGCGAGACGACGTCCCACACCTCGTCAGAGATAACGAGCGCCGCGTCATCGGCGTCGTCCACAGATGCGTCCAGCGTGCGCTTCCCTGCCAGGTGGATAGCGATGTAGGCGACCTCGCCCTCCGGCAGGGCAACACCCATCCGCTCCTCAATAGCCCGCGCGATAGCACCCGCCACCGGGTAGGCGGAGGACTTCTTTACACGCTCCGTGTAGTCCTCCTGCGCGGGCAGGTAGCAGGCATCCTTTATGCGGACAAGGGCGATGGCGATGTGCACAAGCAGGTTCTGGTAGGCGACGGCGTTGATGTGCATGTCATTCTCATCAAGAACCGTATCGATGCACTGCGAGATAGCGTCAAGGTCCGCGCGGGCGATGGGCGCCGTGCGGGCGTCGAGGCCCGCCTCTCCCCCACCGTCGGTGACGAGCGACGCCAGGCAGAGCCTGCGGCCGATCTCGGGACCCTCCACGCGGATGCCGTAGTGGGGCTTGCGAACCAGCGTGAGGCCGTAGGCACCGAGCCGCTCCTCAACCCGCGGGAGGTCTTTGGAGATGGAGACGCGCGAGACATAGAGGATGCTCGAGAGCATATCGAGCGTGACCCAATCCGTGCGGAAGAGGAGATCGTTCAGCAGGTAGCGGACACGCTCCGCCGAGGTGGTGGGCATCCCCGTGCGCAAGGCGTCGCCGCGGCGGCGCAGCCACTCCGCAAAGCGCTCGTCGTCAGCGACCGCGAGGGCAAACCCCTCGCCCCGACGCTCGATCTGCGCAATACCGGCGAGGTCGTCGTTAGCACGGTTGATGCGGTTGTACACTGTGCGCGTACCCACCGAGAAGCGCTCGGCAATCTCGGCCGGCGATGCCGCGCCGCTCTCGCGTATGAAGCTGACGAGCTCGTAGTTCTTGGATGCCACGGGATGCACCTCCTTCTGACTACAACTGTACGGCGCGCTCCACAGTGTTTCCATATGCAATAGGTGCACGGGTTTCGTGAAAGGAAGTTTACGAATCAATACCCCGCGCACTCGCGGTGGAATCTAACGAATCGCTTGCGTTTCACCCGGATAGCAAAGAAGGCCCCGGAGGGCCTTCGTATGCAGGTCTATATGGAGCGCGGGCACATCCCCACGCGGCACCACCGGCGCCTAGTTGAACTTGAAGATCTTCTGGGCGGCGCGGTAGAGTCCCACGGACACCTTCTCGCCCACGGGTGTGGGCAGGTTCGTCCAGAAGCCGAGAAGCCCCCAGCGGGCGTGGTTGTACATCTTCTTGTCGAACGCCTTGAGCTCGGCCCAGATCTTGATGACCTCGTCCACCTTGCTCTTGTCGTGCGCGAGCTTGGAGAAGATGGAGCACACGACCATCATCATGGTGAAGTAGCCCATCATGCACGAGGCGAGCGGCTTCTCCTCGATGTCGTCGTAGAGGTGGTACGCCTTCATCATGATGCGCGTGATGCGGAACTGCTGGTCGATGCGCTTGACCATGGTGGACTCGTTCACGCTCTGGCCCTCGCGGCCGATGAAGTAGCGATAGAGGTCGATGTCGGCGTAGTAGAGCGTCTTGCAGCGCGGCAGCGGCACGTAGGCGTAGATGTTGTCCACGTAGAACGTGTGCGGCGGAAGCGGCAGGTCGCCGGCGCGCAGCACATCGGTGCGGTAGCACAGGCTGTGCATGAGCAGGTGCTGGTCGGGGCGGAAGTAGCCCACCTCGTTCCAGGTGATGATCTTCTTGCGCGGGATGGCAAAGCGGTAGTCGATGGTGGTGTGCGTGCCCTCGTGGACCTTCTCGTAAACGTAGTTCGAGATAAAGAGGTCCACGCGCGTATCGCGCTCCACAAAGCCGCGCAAGCACGAGAGCATCGTGGCGAGCGCCTGGGTGTCGAGCCAGTCATCGGAGTCGACGACCTTGTAGTAGACGCCCGTGGCGTTCTTGAGGCCCGTCAGCACCGCGGTGCCGTGGCCGCCATTCTCCTGGTGCACGGCGCGGATGATGCCGGGATAGCGGCGCGCCCAGTCGTCGGCCTTGGCCGGCGTCTCGTCCACGCTGCCGTCGTCCACGATGATGATCTCCACATCCGGCGCGTAACCGCTGCCCTCGAGGATCGAGGTGATGCACCGGTCCATATCCGCTGCGGAGTTGTAGCAGGGGATGCCGAACGAGCAGATTTTGAACAGAGTATGGCTGGTATCAGACATATTAGGCATGGGTCGCAATGATCTCGTCGGACAGGTCGAGGGCAGAGGCGGTCACCGCGTCCATATCGTAGTAGCGGTACTCAGCGAGGCGTCCCACCGGATGGAAGTTCGTGAGGTTCTGCACGCGCTCAAGATAACGCTCGTAGAGCGCCTGGTTCTCGGGGTCGATGATGGCGTAGTACGGCGTCTGGCCGCTGCCCGGCTCGAAGGCGTGGCTGTACTCCTTCATGATGGTGGTCTTGCCCGGCACCACCTGCCCGGTCATGTTCTTGAACTCGGTGATGCGCGTGAAGTCCTCGCTCGTGGTGTAGTTGACCGTGCCCACGGGCTGGTACTGGTCGACATCGAGCGTCTCGAACACCATGTCGAGCGTTCGGTACGGAAGCGCACCGAGGTCGAGGTTAAAGAGCTCGTCGAGAGGACCGGTGTAGATGATCTCGCCGCCGTAGCACTTCCCGCAGACGTGCACGTTGGTGTCCGTGATCTCGAGGATGTCGCGCGCGTCGACGTTCACGTAAACGTCGATGAGGTCATGGTCGAGCATGTGCTCGAAGAGCTTGGTGTAGCCCTCGGCCGGCATGCCCTGGAAGGGCGCCTGGGGGAAGTAGCGGTCGTCGTCGCCGATGAAGATGGGCACGCGCCCGGTGACGGAGGGGTCGATCTCATCGGGCGTCTGGCCCCACTGCTTCATGGTGTAGTAGAGAAAGACGTTCTCGTAGACGTAGTCCGCGACCTCCTGCAGGTCGGGGTCGTTCTTCTTGCGGAGCTCCATGATGGGGACCTTCTTGTTCTCGCCGAAGGCCTCCACGAGCTTCTGGTAAAGCTCCTCGCCGCGCTCCTCTCCAAAGGCAAGCTTGAGCGAGGTGTGGTTGAAGGGCACGGGCATGAGCGTGCCGTGGATGTTGGCGAGCACCTTGTGCTGGTAGTCGGTCCACTTGGTGAAGCGCGACAGGAAGTTGTGCACGCGCTCATCGAAGGTGTGGTAGATGTGCGGGCCGTACTCGTGGATGAGGATGCCCGCCTCGTCGGTGCAGTCGTAGGCGTTGCCCGCGATGTGGCCGCGCCTCTCAAGCACCGCCACACGGAAACCGGCGCTCTCAGCAAGGCGGCGAGCGCAGACCGATCCGGCGTATCCCGCGCCGACGACGATCATGTCGTAAGAAGCGGGGTTGAACGACTCGGGCAGACCAGATGTGATATCCATCGATGCTCCTCACAAGGCGCCGGTACCGCCGGCCCCTCATTCGCTGTTCCAGCCCTGCCAAGGGCCGAATAATCAGACCGATTATAGCGCTCAGGTGCCTATAATAGGGAATGCCACACAAGGAAAGCTCAACCATGCGCGCGCTGGTCCCGCAAATTCGGTGTCTACCGGGCAAAACGCCAGCATGCGTACGGTCGGGCGCGTTTACGAGGAGCTTACATGAGCGACTTCCTTACCCGTATGAAAGATGCTGCCCGTGCGGACAAGAAGACGATCGTCCTGCCCGAGGGCGAGGACCCGCGCACCATCGAGGCCGCGAAGAAGATTGTGGCCGAGGGCCTGGCGAACCTCGTCATCCTGGGCGACCCGGCGACCATCGACGTCGAGGGCGTGACCGTCATCGACCCGACCTCCCCCACCGCGCCCAAGCACGAGGCCTACTCGCAGAAGTTCGCCGAGCTCCGCGCCAAGAAGGGCGTCACCATCGAGCAGGCGCGCGCCCAGATGATGGACGCCACCTACTACGGCACCATGATGGTCAAGATGGGCGATGCCGACGGTCTGGTCTCCGGCGCGTGCCACTCCACCGCCAACACCCTGCGCCCGGCGTTGCAGATCCTCAAGACCGCGCCCGGCACCAAGCTCGTCTCCGCCTTCATGGTCATGTGCACTCAGACGCCCGAGTTTGGCGCCGACGGTACGCTCGTCTTTGCCGACTGCGGCCTCAACATCGATCCGACCTCCGACGAGCTCTCCGAGATCGCCATCGCCTCAGCGAACTCCTTCAAGACCTTCATGGGTGACGTGGAGCCGCGCGTGGCCATGCTCTCCTACTCCACCATGGGCTCCGCCGGCGGCGACACCGCCAAGAAGGTTCAGGAGGCCACGGCCTTTGCCAAGGAGAAGGCGCCCGAGCTCGCCATCGATGGCGACCTGCAGCTCGACGCCGCCATCGTGCCGTCCGTGGCCGAGCTCAAGGCTCCCGAGTCCACGGTCGCCGGTAGCGCCAACGTGCTCGTCTTCCCCAACCTCGAGACCGGCAACATCGGCTACAAGCTCGTCCAGCGCTTCGGCCGCGCCGAGGCCTACGGCCCGATTCTCCAGGGCATCGCCAAGCCGGTAAACGACCTTTCCCGCGGCTGCTCCGCAGACGACATCGTGGGCGTCGTGGCCATCACCGCCGTTCAGGCGCAGATGGCGTAACAGCCGCTGCGTCCTAGCACGAACCGATTGGAGGCCCCGGAAGGTTCCACGCGAACGTCCTCGCCGCTTCGCGGCTGCGGAATGTTCGCTTAGGAATCCTTCCGGGGCCTCCTTCTAGACTAATAGGACTAGAGATCTGTCTCGATAGAGCATCTATCCTATAAGCCTAATACGACCATATCTAGGATCAATTAATGCAGCTCAGGCCAATAGCCCTTGTTGGCCTCGATGAGGTCGTCCAGGATGAGCTTCGCGACCTTGGCCGAGGGCACGGTTTTGGAGAGCGTGATTGCCTGCCAGAGCTTCTGGTAGCTGCCCTCGATCCAAGCTTCTACAACAAGCTTTTCGACAGCAACCTGCTCCTCCATCATGCCTTTCTGGAACTGCGGAATCTTGCCCTGGCAGATTTTTTCGTACCCGTTTCTACCCACGATGCAGGGCACCTCGACCATGGCGGTGGGGTCGAAGTTCTCGATGCAGCCCTCGTTGGGAACAATGAGCAGGAAGCGCTCCATGGTGTTCTCCGCCAGCGCGCAGGCGAGGTCCACGATGTAGGTTGCGTGCTCGTCTGCTTCGAACCCGCAGTCTTCAGCGGTGCCTTTAGCAATCATCTCGCGAGCGGCGCTGAACACTTGCTTCTCTCGCCCATCCATAACCTCATTGGTGCGCGTGTACTCGGGGTTGGAGGTCTCCACCACGTAGTCGGGGAACAGGTAGTACTTGAGGTACGTGTTGGGGATGGTCTCCGGGTCGACCGCCCACACGTCGCGAGCTTTCTCGTAGGTATGCACCCAGGACTCGTCGATGTGTTGTTCCTTGCCCTCTTCATGCACGATGCCGTCCGCAAAGCCGTTCTTGGCCATGTGGCGCTTGATCTCGGGCATGAGGTCGTTGCCGTCCTTGTCGTAGACCTTGCTCCACCAGCCAAAGTGGTTGAGGCCGTAGTAGCTATATTGGAGTCCATGAACGTCAACACCGCACATATCGGCCATCTTCTCCATGAGGTCAACGGGCATGTCGCAGATGTTGATGATCTTGGAGTTGGGGCGCAGCACGCGGCAGGCCTCGGCCACGATGGCGGCCGGGTTGGAGTAGTTGAGCATCCAGGCGTCGGGCGAGTACTTCTCCATGTAGTCGAGGATCTCCAGCACGCCGCCGATGGAGCGCATGCCGTAGGCGATGCCGCCGGGGCCGCAGGTCTCCTGGCCGAGGACCCCGTACTTCAGCGGGATCTTCTCGTCCTTCTCGCGCATGGCGTAGAGGCCCACGCGGATGTGGGCGAGCGCAAAATCCACCCCTGTGAATGCAGTCTCGGGGTCGGTCGTGTAGCCAAAAGCCACCTCCGGCGCTCGTTCGCGGACAAGGATCTCGCACGCTTGGGCAATAGGCTCCTGGCGCTCGGCAAGGTTGTCGTAGAGCATGATGCTCTTGATGGGAAAGCGGTCGCGCTCTTTAAGCAGCATCAGCACGATGCCCGGGGTGTACGTGGACCCGCCGCCGCAGATAACGATAGCGTTCTTCTTGCTCATCGCTGTTCTTTTCCTCTCTTTGAGAGCCTGTACGTGGTTGGGCTAACCATTTCCTACAGTAGGACATGGAAGAGGGGAAGATTCCGGCGTCTAGCAGACGGGCACACGTGCGACAACTACGGCACGGTTCCCAAACTGTGGGAAACAGTGCCGAGATACCCGGGTGCGACGGGAGACTTAATCCTCTCCCCCGCTCTCGGTTTCGGAGCCCTCCGCAGCGAGCTGAAGATAGTGGACGTATATTGCCTCGATAACAACGAAGAAACTGGCAAAAGACGAGTGCTCCACACCTCCGGGCGTTGCCATGGAGGTGCAGACCGCGTAGGCGTTGTAGTCACAGCGCTCCGCGAGCGCGTTGGTAGTGAGGTTGGTGATCGAGGCGGTCCGCACGCCACGAACCTTGATGAGACGCATCACCTCATCGAGCGACCCCACAGAGCCAGATAGAGAAATAAAGATCACCAGATCTTCCGGACCGAGCGTGCGGACAAGCATCTTGAGCTCCTCAAGGGCGCCGGTATAAAACAGATACACCCCAAGCTCCATAAAGCTGCGCTGCATCTCGCGCGCGCAGTAGCGCTGGGCCTCACCGGTACCGTAGAGCACTACAGTGCGCGACGTCTTAATGGAACGCGCGATGGTCACAACGTCTGTGGACGCCCGGGCGGTTCGGCAGGTCTGCGCGATGTCCCACTGAACGGTATCGATTCGATCCTGATAGTCGCCTCGCGCAGACGGGTTAGTCCTCTCCCACTTCAGATAGCTCTTGAAGTCGCTGAAGCCCGAGAACCCCAGCTTCTGCACCAAACGCAGAACAGTGCTTTTTGAGGTGTAGCAGGCCTTTGCGAGGGCCTCTATCCCCATCTTAGTGACCTCATCGCTGTGCTGGGTCACGTAGGTAAGGATCGTCACATCGATGGCGTTCAGCTTGTCGTAGTTCTTGTTGACGATCTCCATCAACATGGGCGGCCCTCCAAACGCTCAAAGGGGACGGCGCAAGGCACCGTCCCCAAAACAATTCTCATAACGTGAGACATGCGCTACAGAAGCTTCTCGAACTCCTGCTTCACGTTCTCCACGTCGAACCCAATGATAACCTGAATAGCCTGGCCATTACGTACGACACCGCGCGCGTTGAAGGCACGAAACGCATCGTCGCCTTCCACCTTGGCCTCGTCATGCACTTTAACCCTGAGGCGTGTCATGCAGTTGGTAACAGACTCGATGTTAGCCGCGCCACCGAGCGCTTCCAAAAAGCCCGCGGCCTGCTCGGCGTAGTTGGAGCCGGCAGAGGACGCTGCAATGGATGCCGACGGAGCATCGGCACCGGGCAGCTCCACCTCACGACCGGGCGTAGGCACGTTGAAATGCTTGATGAAGGCATAGAACACCACAAAGTAGATTACCATGAAGATGAGCCCGATAACGATGTGCGTTATCACTTCGGTGGGATGGTTCGGGAACATGGGCACCCAGTTTATGGTGATGTAATCGATGAGGCCAGCACCCTGGTATCCGACCACGCCAAAGATGTAAAGCGTCGTCGACAAGGCGGCAGCCAGAAGCGCACTCACCGCAAAGAGTGCCGGCGAGATGAACAGGAACATGAACTCGAGCGGCTCGGTGATACCGCACAGCACCGCGGGAATGACCGCCGAGATGAGCATCGCGGCGACCTTCTTGCGATTCTCGGGGCGTGCGGTCTTATAGAACGCGAAGGCGATTGCCGGGGCGCCCCAAACGGCGCAGTTACCGTACAGGGCAAAACCGCCCGTAGGGAACAACGTCTTCAGCGGCTCGGTGGAAGCGGCGTACTCGTTGATGTGCGCAAGCCAGTGCGTCCAGTTGCCGTCGGCAATGGCGGCAGGACCCAGATCGAAGGGCACCCACAGGAAGTGGTGAAGACCGGTGGGGATAGTGATGCGCTCAAGGAACGTGTAGAGGAAGACTCCGAGGCTGCCCGCGCTGGCGAGGAAGTCCTGGAGGCTCAGGATTCCCAGCTGAACCTTGGGCCAGATAAGGCAGGTGAGAAGCGCTGCGGGAATCATAAGCACAAAGCCGATAATCACGACGAGTGCCGAGCTCTGGAACGCCTTAAGGAAGTCCGGCAGCTGCTTCTCGTAGAAGTGGTTGTGAATCCAAGCGGAGATGGCGCCGATGGCGATGGCACCGATGACGCTCGTGTCGAGTGTCTTGATGTTGGCAACCATGGTAAGACCGCTGGTGCCGCCCACCTCTTGGGTAAAGTCGACGCCAAAAACGTCAACACCAAAGGAGGTAAGAAGCGACTGGATAAAGTAGTTGAACGTAATGAAGATAACAAAGGACTCCATCGCCGCCTTGCCCGACGCCTTGTTGGTAAGGCCAAGGGGCAGAGAGATGGCAAAGAGGAGCGGCAGCTGGTTAAAGATAGCGTAGCCGCCGTCATAGAGCATAGACCAGATCTTGTACCAAAGCGTGGTATCGCTCGCCAGCGGACCCATGATATCTTGGCTCATGAAAATGGTAGCGAGGCCGATCATAATGCCGGCAAAAGGCATGAGCATCACGGGAGGCATCATAGCCCCGCCGAAACGCTGAAGTTTCTCCATCAAGGAAATCCCCTCCTGCAGTTGTAGACGATCGGTTAGCCCAACGTCATTCTATGAACGAGGAGAAGGGTTCAGCGCCTTAAATGACGCTAAGGAATGTCTGACAGCTTCTGGGCTCTTTCCCAATACACGGGAAATGTTCCAATGATGCAACGTGGCTAAACTTGCTAACCCATTCACGCGCTACCAAGTAATGATTGGCTCGGCTCATCTAAAGGATGGGCGGGTCTCGCCGCCCATGTCGCCGCACCATCGGCACAGTTCTCACCGAAAAAGAGGGCCCCTCAGGGGCCCCTCTCTCAAATCTGTAGAGGTATTTCTACCGCAAGGTCTCTGCTGCCGGGCTCTCTGAGCCCCGTAGTGCCAAATGCCTCGTTACGCGCCCTCAACCAGACGCTTCACATCAAGCGCGATCATGTACTCCTCGTCGGTGGGGATGACCATAACGGTCACAGGAGAGCCGGCGGCGCTGATGACCTGAGGACCTGCGCCCACGGCTGCCTGGTTGCGCTCGCGATCGATGCGCACGCCGAGCCAGTCGAAGCACTCGCAGAACGCCTGGCGGATAGTCCAGTCGTTCTCGCCAATACCGGCGGTGAAGGTGATGGTGTCCACGCCCGCCATGGAGGCGATCATCGAGGCCGCCTGGAGCATCGCCTTGTAGGCAAACATGTCGAAGGCGAGCAGGCAGTTCTCGTCACCGTGGTTGGCACCGTTGCGGATGTCGCGCGCGTCGCTCGAGATACCCGACACCGCGAGCAGGCCGGACTGCTTGTTCATCATCTCGTCGACCTCGTCATAGGTGTAGCCGCCCTCGCGCTGGAGGTAGCAGACGGTGGCCGGGTCGATGGAGCCGCAGCGGGTGCCCATCATGAGGCCGTCGAGCGGTGTGAGTCCCATCGTGGTGTCGCGGCACACGCCGTCCTCGATCGCGCAGAGCGACGCGCCGTTGCCGAGGTGGCACGACAGCAAGCGATGGCAGAAGTCGCCGAGCATCTCCTTGGCGACCATCCACTCGTAGCGATGGCTCGTGCCGTGGGCGCCGTACTTGCGGATGTGGTACTTCTCGCACACGTCCTTGGGGAGGGCGTAGGTGTAGGCGACCTCGGGCATAGACATGTGGAACGACGTATCGAAAACGGCGACGTTGGGAATCTCGGGATAGCGCGCGCGGCAGGCGTCGATGGCCGCGGCCTCGCCGTAGTTGTGCAGGGGCGCGAGGGGTGCGACCTCCAAGATCTTTGCCATGACGTCGTCGGTCACGAGCGCGGAGTCATCGAAGTACCAACCGCCCTGCACGATGCGGTGACCGATGCCCTCAAAGGTGTGGCCCTCAGCGTCGAGCGTCTTGAGGACGCGGTCGATGGCCGCCTTGTGATCGGGGAAAAGCGCGTCCTCCACGACCTTCTCGCCCGAGGGATCGGTGTGGGTGAAGATGCCACGGTCGAGCCCGATGCGCTCGCAGTTGCCCTTGGTCGCGATCTCGCGCGTCTCGGTATCGAGAAGCTGGTACTTGAGGCTCGAGCTGCCGGCGTTCACAACGAGGACGTTCATGGGTCTCCTTTAAGGGTCGTGCCCGACCGAGCGGCCGGGGTCTTCTGCGCGGGCGCACCCGCACGTTTAACCGTAACACCGCCGCCCGCGGGCGCCGGGCACCATTCGCCGAGCGTCCGCAGGCGGCGGGCAGACGGCGGCACGGGCGCGCATGTCCTCGTGCCGCCGTTATCTATAGCATCTTGCGCTATCGCGTGCGCACTACTTGCCGTTGACGATACGCTCGACGTCGGCGGCGATCATGTACTCCTCGTCGGTGGGGATCACGTAGATGGCAACCGGCGAATCGGCGGTAGAGAGGCACCAGCCGCCGTCAGCGCGCAGGGCGTTCTTGGCGTGGTCCATCTTGACGCCCATCCAAGCGAGGCGGTCGGCCACGCCAGCGCGGACAGCCGGGGCGTGCTCGCCGATGCCTGCGGTGAAGACGAGGGTGTCCATGCCGCACATGGCGGTGGCCATCTCGGCAACCTTAGCGGCAATCTTGTAGACGAACATGTCGAAGGCAAGCTTGCAGCCCGCGTCGCCGTCGGCGGCACCCTGCTCGATATCGCGGATGTCGTTGGTGCCCGCGATGGCAATGAGGCCGGACTTCTTGTTCATCATGTCGTCGACCTCATCGAAGCTGTAGCCGCCCTCGCGCTGGAGGTAGCAGACCGTGGCCGGGTCGATGGAGCCGCAGCGGGTGCCCATCATCACGCCGTCGAGCGGGGTGAGGCCCATGGTGGTGTCCATGCACTGGCCGTCCTGGACGGCGGCGAGCGAGGCACCCGAGCCGATGTGGCAGATGACGACCTTGTGCGCAGCGCCCTCCGTCATCTCAGAAACCTTCTGGGAGATGTAGCGGTAGCTCGTGCCGTGGGCGCCGTACTTGCGGATGTGGAACTTCTCGCAGACGTCGGCGGGCAGCGAGTAGGTCTGGGCGACCTTGGGCATGTTGAAGTGGAACGCCGTGTCGTAGACCGTGACGTTGGGCAGGTCGGGATACTGCTCGAGGCAGTACTCGATGACGTTGGCCTCGGGGTTGTTGTGGAGCGGGGCGAGCGGGGCGACCTCGCGGATCTTGGCGAGGATGTCGGCGTCGACGAGCGTGGAGTCGCCGAAATACCAACCGCCCTGCACGATGCGGTGACCGATGCCGTCGATCTTGACGTTGTGGGACTCGAGGTCCTTCAGCACGGCCTCGATGGCAACCTTGTGGTCGGGAAACTCGATGTTGTCGGTGACCTTGGGCGCGCCGGCAACGGTATGGGTGAAGGTGCCGCCCGTGAAGCCCACGCGCTCGCAGGAACCCTTGGCGGAAACCTTGTGGGCCTTGGTATCGATGAGCTGGTACTTGAGCGTGGAGCTACCGGCATTGACAACGAGAACGTTCATGAGTCTCCCTCAGATCGCGCGCCGGGTGCCGGCGCGAAGCTACACAACAGATTTATTTTACCGCCAAACCCGGCCATAAGGGGTCAGGATGGACCGCAGACACGCAGCCGGACTCCGGGGCGCGGCAGGCGGCGGGACTAGACGAGGCCCTCGCCCAAGTCGCGGCCTCCGAGCACGTGCCAGTGCAGGTGCATGACGGTCTGGCCGGCGGCGACGCCGGTGTTGGTGATCACGCGGAAGCCCTGGTCAAGGCCCTTGGCGCGCGCGACCTCGGCCACAGCGTTCGCCATGGCGGCAAGGGTCTCTGCCGGCACGCCGTCGATGATGTTCTCGTAATGTGCCTTCGGCACCACGAGGGTGTGCACGGGCGCCTGAGGGTTCAGGTCGTCGAAGGCGATGACGGCGTCGTCCTCATAGACGACCGTCGAGGGAATCTCGTGGTTGGCGATCTTGCAGAAGATGCAATCGGACATGATGTTCACTCCCTAGATGCTCAGTGTGTCGTCGGTCGACGCGGCCTCGCCCGCCACGAGCGTGTCCGTGCCGTCCATATCCTTCACGAGGATCTTGACCTGCTGCTCGGCAGAATCAAGACGCTCGCGCAGGCTCTTCACGAGCGCGACGCCGCGTGTGTAGCTCTCGAGCGACTGCTCGAGCTCCATCTCGCCGGACTCCAGCGCGCGGATGATGCGCTCGAGCTCCTGGGAGGCCTCCTTGTAGGTGAGCTCCTCGATCTTCTTCTCGGACTCGAGGATCTTGTCGTAGTTGGCCTGGATGTTGGCCTCGGCGACGGTCTTGCCGGATTTCAGGGTCTTGACGACCTCCTGTCCGATCTCGGCCTCCAGCTTCTCGATGTTGCGCTCCTCGTCCCTGATCTGGGAGTCGAGCTTGCTCTTGTCGATGGAGTTGCCGATCTTGGTGTCGGCGTCCTTGACCGCATCCTTCATCTTGTCCATGAATCCCATGCGCATCCCTCCGTTCACTCGACGAGCTTGTGGTAGCCGTAGGCGGGCTCTCCTGCGTTGAAGCAGTACTGTATCGAGGTGAACTGCCTCTTGAAGGTCTTGACGTCCTCTTTAACCTTGGCAGGGTCCTCCTTCTTGACCACGACGCGGGAGATGAGGTCGGCGACCTCGACCATGTCGCTCTCCTTCATTCCGAGCCTGGTCATCTCCTGGGCCCCGAGCCTGAGGCCGGAG
>CASELS010000027.1 GCA_949288855.1 uncultured Collinsella sp.
CGACGCCGGAGGTTTCGCGTTTTCAGGTCGCTTTTCTGAAGGGCACGCGCTCCGTGGCGTAGCGTCTTTTCCCCCGATATCCATATATTCGCAGCCGGGTGGACGCGAGGCACCAAACGAGTCTAGCGTGGCTGACCGTTATGGGCTTTAAGCTCGGCGCGCCGCAGCCTTACGGCGTTTACGGCATGGATTTTATTCCTTTTTTCCATTCAAAGGAGGCGGTTTAGATGGGTATGGTTGCGGCGACGGCCCTTTCCGTAGGCTCTACGGTCTTGGGCGGCATCGCTCAGGCAAGCGCCGCGAGGCAGCAGGCGGAGGTTCAGCGGCAGCAGGCGGAGTACGCGGCGCGTCAGCACGAGTTCAACGCCGAACGCGCGAGGGTCGAGGCGGACGATATCTCGGCGCGCGCGGCCGAAGAGGAACGTCAGCTGAGAAACAAAGCGGCGCAGATACGCGGCGCGCAGCGCGCGGCGGCGGGAGCTTCTGGGCTGAACGCCGGAGCCGGTTCGTCGATGGACCTTCTGCGCGAGACGGCGCATATAGAGGAACAGGATACGGCCAATCTTCGTTTTAACGCGATGAGATCTCGCGGCGGCCGTATAGCGGAGGCGCAGCAGTCTTCGTGGAACGCGCAGGCGACACGCATAGGCGGCGAGAACGCGGCGCGCGCTACGACGAACGCGGGCAAGGCGGCTTTGTGGGGCTCGCTGCTGGGCGGCGCTTCTATGGTGGGCAGCAAGTGGGATTATCTGACGGGCGGAAGTAAGAAGAATTCTTCTTCGTCCGGATACGCGGGGCCTTTCGGGCTTTCTGCCATTAAACGTTTGGGGTGAGGTCTATGCAGGTTGAACGTATGAGGCGAGTCGTGGCTAAGGAGCCTGTGGAGCGTATAAGGCGCAGCCCGGCGGCCCCGCAGGGGGCTTTCGGCGTCGTCGACCGCTCCGGAGAGGTTTTCGCGGACGCGGCGAAGAAGGCGGCGGCACAGTTTGAGGCGGTAACGAAGCGCCGCCGGGACGACTGGGATAAGGCGAAGGTGAACGAGGCGGTCTCGCGTTATCTCAAGTGGGACCAGGAGACGAGGTTCGACCCGCAGAAGGGGCTTATGTTTACGACGGGCGCGAACGCGAACGGCCTTTACGACAGGTCGCTCGATATTTACGCGAATCAGGCGGAGACGATGGCGGGGGAGCTTGAGAACGACCGTCAGCGCATGATGTTCCGCGAGGCCATTATGCCGCACGAGCGCGCCGCGACGTTTGCGCTTTCTCGTCAGGAGTCCGCCGAGGTGCGCAAGTGGAACGCAGAGCAGGCGGAGGAGCGATTGAAGAACGAGGCCGTTACGCTCGCCGCGGGCTTCGATTCGCCCGAGACTGTGGACGCCGCCATATCGTCCGTGCGGCAGGTGAATCTGACGATAAACGGGGACCAGGGAGCCGAGACGAACGACAAAAACGAAATGGACATCATGCGCCGTCTCATAGGCTACGGGCTGGATTCGCTTTTAAGCACCGACCCGATGCGCGCCGAGGCTATGCTTGAACGGTTCCGCAAGGCCTTCGACGGCGTGAGCTACGAGAAGCTGCGCCAGGCGGTGAGCAAGGCGGCGCTGCCGGTGAGGGCGCAGGACGAGGCTGCGCGCCTGATGTCAAAATACGGGATAGACGGTCTTTCCGACGCTCTTGCCGAAGTGAGGGAAACACACGAAGGAAAAGACGAAGACGTTTATCGCAGCTATGTCAGCTCTCTCTATTCCGAAACAAGGAAGGCGCACCTTGCCGAGTTGGAATCTGCGGAACTTGAGGTACAAAAACTGCTGTACGGCGGAGGCTCGCACAGCGATGTCGAGCGGCTTATATCTTCATACGGCGAGAAATTCAAAGGGTACGGGGCGCAGGGCGAGGCGTGGGCGCTGAGTTTACAGGTCGACAATGATCGAGTGCATGGAACCGGCGTATTCGCCCCTAAGCCCGGAATCTCTCTTACCCGCACTCCGGTTACAAGAGCGGAAGCTGTGCGCCAGCTTGCCTATTTCAATCCGGAATATGCAAGCCTCCCTCAGGACGAGCAGGAACGGCTGGTACGAGAAAGACTCGGTATCAGCGAGGAACAACACGACCTTTATTTCGCGGAGCTCGGTGAGGCGAAGCTCAGAGGACTCTCCGACAGCGAACTCAGAAAGGCGGTCGCTATGGGGTATCTCTCCAACGACGAGGCCAATCAAATTATCGAATACAGCAAGAACTTAAGCGCCGGAAATAAAGACTATCTGAAGATGAAAGAGAAGAACATAGATTTCTTCCTGAAAAATCATGGCGGCAGCCTTTTCGGAGGGACGCAGAATCCCAACAGAAACACCGCGGTTTTTTACTTCCGGGAAGAGAGCCGTAAGGTCGACCCCGCAGCCGACGACTTCCAGAGACAGGTCGACGAGGCTGCGCGGCGCGCGATGCTGCGGGCAATAGAGGACCAGCACAACGCCGGCGTTCCATACATAGACACTGGAATTATATGGGACAGCGACAGTGAACTAGGAACCTTAAAAAAGGCCGTTGACTCTATCGAATTCAGAGAAGTTGAACGCGATCTGCCGCCGCGTCCTTGGCTGCCGCAGGATACGCCGGCCGAAGATGAAGCCGCTGAAGAGAGCGGGACCGAGGCTGTGCAGAATCTTCTCGACGATATTCTCGAATTGAGCTCCGAGATTGAATAGGAGGTATTTGTATGGATGAAGAACTTCTAAGTCAGACACAAGAGGGGGCGGAAGCGACTATATTTCCTTCGCGGCAAGATAGCACCGTTCTGACTAAAAACTTCGATGAAGATTCTTTCCGTCTTGCACAGGACCCGACATATACCTCTGAACGCAAAGAGATACGCGCGGACGACGATTATCTTTTTCTGGCTTATCCCAGCAAGAAGGATGCGATAACCGAAGCCCGTGTCAGAGGTTATTCCGACGAGGCAATACTTAAACGTCTGTCTCAATATGAAGGCGAGATGCTGTTGAGGAAAGAACCATCAGAGGTTAATTCGCTTTTCGGCCGCACAGATGAATCCGAATCCAGGCGTAAGCGTTATATGCAGATGAACCGCATAGAGGCTATATCGAAAGTTACGGGGCTTGAGCCTAAAGAGGTGTATCTTCGCACGCAGGAAGCAGAGGCAGTCGGAGTGAATCCGGAGGCTTTTTTCGCAGACGATGAATTCTACCGCATGGCAAAGTCAAGCGGCCTCGTAAAAGAGCGCATGAGTATCGCGCAAAATATAGTCAACGGTGTAAAAATATCCAAACTGCGCGATGAACGCGGCGCTCTGTATTACGACAACCTTTTTCATCCGTCTGACGGCGTTGCGAAACGCATGGACGAGATAGATAAGGAAATCGCTGAACTCTTGCCGCCCGACTATAATCCTGGGCTGAAACAGGCGTTTTTCGACGCCGCCGGAAGCGTTGCGTCGTGGGTGGACAAACGCGATCTTTGGGCGGCCGGAGCCGGCCTCGCCGCCGGCGCTTTGGCCGCGCCGCTTCTTGTGCCGGCCGGAGTAGTGACCGGTACTGTAGCAGCCGGAGCGACGGCGCTTGCAGCTGCAAGGATAGCCTACGATTCATCGATGTTGTCGCGCATGTGTGCGGGATTGAGCGTCTTGGGGAACGTGACGTTGCCCTCCTGGAAGCTCCAGCGCAGGATGATCTGCGCAGGGCTCTTGCCGTACTTCTGGGCAAGCTTGGTGAAGACGGGCTCGGTCATGAGGTTGGCGTCGCCGTGACCCAAGGGATACCAGCCCTCAAAGACCGCATCACCGAGGCCTCGCTCGGCAAGCGCCTCTTTGAGCTCATGCTGGTTGCAGTAGGGATTGATCTCCACTTGGAGTACAGCGGGCTTGATCTCGGCCACGGCGAGAATCTCGTCGATCTTCTCAACGGGGAAGTTGGAGAGGCCAATGGCGCGCACCTTGCCCTCGCGCACGGCCTCCTCCATTGCCTTCCAGCCGGAGACGTAGTCGCCATAGGGCTGGTGAAAGAGCAGCAGATCCACGTAGTCCATGTTGAGGCGCTCAAGCGTGGCATCGATATCCTTGCCGCACTGCTCGTACGCGTAGCTTTGCGGGAAGAGCTTCGACGTCACGAAGAGCTTCTCGCGCGGAACGCCCGAGGCCTTGATGGCGCAGCCCACGGCAACTTCATTGAAGTAAGCGTTCGCGGTATCGATGTGGGTGTAGCCCGCCTCAAGCGCCTCGGGCAGGTGCTCCTCAACCTCGGCAGAGGTCATCTGGAAGACGCCGTAGCCTATGGCGGGGATGGAATTGCCGCCAGAAAGAGGGAGGCTTGGCACTTTTACGCTCATAATCGTTCCTTTCGTTTCTAGGGATGATTTCTGTTTACGCATAGTATCTTCTCTCTTAGTGCTGATGTAAAATGCAATATGGTTAGATTCTTATGCGTTAAACGCATAGATTTGAATAAACGCTCAAGTCGTTTATGAGCGTATGTCCACGCGGGGAGGGCCGTCATGGAGTTTGATCAGATGCGTCAGCTCGACGCCGTCGAGCGTTTGGGTACGATGTCGGCTGCGGCCGAGGAGCTGCACATATCTCAGCCGGCGCTCAGTCGCTCCATCCAACGGCTTGAGGCGGAGTTCGGCTGCGCGCTGTTCGACCGCGCGGGTCGTCGCGTCGAGCTAAACGAGGTGGGGCGCGCGGCGGTCGAGGGTGCGCGGGCGATTCTGCGCGATGAGCGGGTTCTGCGCGCTAACGTGGCGGCTGCGGCAGAGCGCGCGCACGCGCTGCACGTCTCCACGGTCGCACCGGCTCCCTTGTGGCGCCTGACCGCCCTTGCCATGGAGCGCTTTCCCCAGGAGACGCTCACCTACGAGACGGTGGAAGAACGCGAGGCGCTGCGCCAGGTGGTTGCCGGTGCGAGTGACTTTGCCATAACGTGCGCCGACCCGCATCGACCCGGTCTTCAGACGTGCGAACTCATGCGTGAAAATCTCTTTGTGACGCTGCCGCCCAACCATCCCCTTGCGGCACGTAGGGAAGTCGCGTTCGCCGATCTTGCCGGCGAGACGTTCCTCATCATGACGAACATCGGTTTTTGGCGCGGCGTGGTCGATCGCGCAATCCCGGACGCCACGTATATCGAGCAGGCCGACCGCATGGTCTTCTTGCAGCTGGCTCGCTCGACCCCACATTGCACCTTCACCACCGATGCGCCGTTCCAGCGCGGTTCCCACCCCGGGCGCGCGGTCGTTCCCATTTCCGATTCTGATGCTCATGTGGGGTTTCACCTCGTGGCGCGCTCAGATGTAAGCGGGGTTGCGCGGGCGCTTTTCTCTTGGGTGAGCGAGAGCGGACGCTCTTGATGGGTGGCCTCGCGCCTAGCCGTTCGCGGAAAGTCTTCGAGCGTGCGGTGTCGGTTGAGGGACAATAACGACTTGGCTATCGATTCGACGTGCGCCCCGACAGGCGCCAGAAAGAGAGGTTCCGAGTATGAAAATCGCTATTCCCACCATCGGTGCCGGTGGACTCGACTGCGAGCGCTCGGGCCACTTCGGCCACTGCGACTGCTTTACGGTGGTGACCGTTGAGGACGGCAAGATCACCGCGACCGATATCATCGACAACCCGCCCCACGAGGAGGGCGGCTGCCTGCGCCCCGTCGGCATTCTGGCTGACGCG
This sequence comes from uncultured Collinsella sp., assembly GCA_949288855.1. Lineage (GTDB taxonomy): Bacteria > Actinomycetota > Coriobacteriia > Coriobacteriales > Coriobacteriaceae > Coprousia. The sequence continues at coordinate 5,680 of CASELS010000027.1, forward strand.
GGTATCGACGCCTTCGTTGCCGCGGGTATGGGTATGCGGCCCATGATGGGCTTTGCCGAGGTGGGCATCACGGTGCTCTACGATGCCGAGACGCCGCGCGTGGGCGAGGTCGCGGAAAAGGCCGCCGCGGGCGCGCTGCCCGCGATGGGCGAGGAGCATGCCTGTCATCATTAAGCGGCTGCATGATGGGGTAACGGCAATTTTCGAGGAGGGCATATGAAGGAGCATATCGACGTCATCGAGCGCGCGGGCGACATCTTGGGCGCACTCACGCCCGGGGCGCTGTTCACGGTATGTGTGGACGGCAAGGTGAACACGATGACCATCGGCTGGGGCATGCTCGGCATCGAGTGGCGCAAGCCCGTCTTCATCGCCTATATCCGCAACGACCGCTACACACATGAGCTGCTTGAGCGCGCCGACTGCTTCACCGTTAACGTCCCGGTGCCGACGGGAGACGCCGAGGCGGATGCGCGCGTGCGCCGCGCCCTCGGTTTCTGCGGCTCAAAGAGCGGACGCGATCTCGATAAAATTGCCGAGCTCGGCCTCACGCTTGTTGAGGGCGAGCAAGTGGACGCGCCGGCCATTGCCGAGCTGCCGCTCACGCTCGAGTGCCGCATCATCTACCGCCGCGATCAGGACACCGCGCTCATGCCCGATGAGCTGCGCGAGAGCGTGTACGGTGACGCGCCGGTCTACCACACCGTCTATTACGGCGAGGTCGTGGATGCCTACATCGTGAAATGAGATGCGCATGACCAGTCTGAGCAAGATCCTGCTTGGCGGTAGGCTCGAACCCGGAGTGGTGGCGGATGCCGAGCGCGCCGGCTTTGTGAAGGTGGATGACCCCTGGCACCAGTACACCGCGTTTTTTCTGCGACTTGTTGCCGCAACGGTCGTTGCTACCGCGGGGATCGCCGCAGACTCCGCAACCGCCGTCATAGGCGCCATGCTCTTGGCGCCGCTCATGTCCCCCATGCTCGGTGCTGCGCTCGCCGCGGCGCTCGGCCGGCCCGCAAAGACGCTTCAGACGCTCGCGCTCACGCTCGTGGGCATGGCGGTGGTCGTTGCCGTGTCCGCCTGTGTGACGGCCATCGTTCCCGTGGCGATTGACCTGAGCACCAATTCCCAGGTTCTGGCCCGCATATCTCCACGGCTCGTCGACCTCATCATCGCTCTCGCCGCCGGCTTCATGGCGGCGCTTGCCTCGATTCGCCGTGATATCCCCGGTACGGCGCCCGGTATCGCGCTTTCGGCATCTATTGTTCCGCCGCTCTGTGTGACGGGGGCGGCGCTCTTTGAGGGGGCGCCCGACGCCGCCCTCGGGTCCTTCCTGCTTTTTGTGACCAACTACGTCGCTATCCAAATTGCCGGTACGGCGGTGTACCTCGCCGCCGGCCTCGGGGCTCGGAAGTTCTCGGTTGTTGAGGGCAAGGCGCGCGAGCTCTGGTACATCAGCGTGGGAATCGCCGCGGCGGTCGTCGTGGCGCTGCTCGCTACGACGAGCATGGGCATCGTCCACGAGAACGAGCAGCTGCGCATAGCCCAAGACGAGGTGGGGGCATGGATCGAGGGGAGTGACTACCGCGTCTCACGGTTCGAGCTTGAGGACGGTGAGCTGAGGCTCGAGATCGCGGGTTCGGAGCGCGTGCCCTCTGCAGAGCGGCTGAACAAGGCGCTCCTTGACGCGGGTCTTCACCTGGACGAGCTTTCCATCGCCGTGGTGGACGAGCAGCGCATCGTGAATACGCCGTAAGCACGCGGACCGGCCTGGAGCCGGCGCGATTGCCTGCTTCCAGCAATATCAACAAACAGTTGAATCTTTTCCTCTTCACGGTGCGCACTGTGCTCGCCACAATAGGTATGAGTGAGGCGAGGGGAAGGAGACCCGCATGGCAGCACCGGCAGCACCAGGCAAGGGGCGCGCTATCGCGATCATTTTGCTCGTAATCTTTTTGGCGATCGGTTTTGTGTTCTTCGATCCTCTGGGCAGCAAAAATCCCGAGGGCGTGGACACCGATGCCTTTGAGCTCCGCAGCGTGACGATGTCGGGCGACGACTATGAGGTCGTCACGTACGACGACGACCTGTTTGTGCTCTCGGCAGACAATGTCTAAGTCCTCGGTCTTGAGGACAGCGGCCGCGACTTTATGTCGCGCGACGAGCGCACGCTCTGGCTCAAGCCGGATACCGCGGAGCGCTTGGGTCTTACCGGCGAGATCGATATGGTCGGCTAGGGCGCACCTCAAAGCCACAATCGAACAAGGATTGAATATCCCGTGACGGACGGGTGGTCGAACACCTGTCCGCCGTCGGTGGCGCTAAACTGAATCGTTAGCCGGTAGTTGCCGGCACATTCCACATACGTTTCGCACCTGGTCCACCGAAAGGGGTTCTCAGTGGCAGATACATCCATCCGCATCCGCGGGGCGCGCGAGCACAACCTGCAGGATATCGATGTCACAATCCCGCGCGACAAGCTCGTCGTCATCACCGGCCTCTCGGGCTCTGGCAAGTCGAGCCTCGCGTTTGACACCATCTATGCCGAGGGCCAGCGCCGCTACGTCGAGTCGCTCTCCAGCTATGCGCGTCAGTTCCTAGGGCAGATGGACAAGCCCGACCTGGACTCCATTGACGGCCTCTCGCCGGCGGTGTCCATCGACCAGAAGACGACCTCCAAGAACCCGCGCTCCACGGTGGGCACGGTGACCGAGATCTACGACTACCTCCGCCTGCTCTTTGCGCGTATCGGTACGCCGCACTGCCCTGAGTGCGGTCGCGTTATCGAGCGCCAGACCACCGACCAGGTGGCCGACAAGATTCTCGAGGCGGGAGAGGGCCGGCGCGCCTTTGTGCTTGCCCCGGTTGTAACGGACCGCAAGGGCGAGTTTGCCAAGCTTCTCGACGACCTGCGCCGCGAGGGCTTCTCCCGCGTGCGCGTTGACGGCGAGGTCCACTCGCTGGACGATCCCATCGAGCTCGACAAGAAGTTCCGCCACACCATCGAGGTCGTGGTGGACCGCATCGTCATCCGCGAGGGGTCCGTCGGCCGTATCGCGGAGGCCGTCGAGCAGGCGACCAAGCTCGCGCACGGCCGTGTTGCCGTGTACCTGCTGCCCGACCGTGACGCCCCCGAGGGCACGGCCGGCGAGCTTTTGACCTACTCGCTCGCGCTCGCCTGCCCGGAGCACGGCCACTCCATCGACGACCTGCAGCCGCGTGATTTCTCGTTCAACGCCCCCTACGGCGCCTGCCCGGAGTGCGACGGCCTCGGTTTCAAGAAGGTCGTGGACGCCGAGGCGCTCATCGAGGACCCGTCGCTCTCGGTTGAGGATGGCGTCTTCGGCAGCTTCTTTGGCAAGTCGAACTACTATCCGCAGATCTTTCGCGCCCTTGCCAAGCATCTCAAGGTCGACCCCGCCACGCCGTGGCGCGACTTGCCGCCGCGCGTGAAGAAGGTCTTTCTCGATGGCCTGGGCGACAAGAAGATGCGTGTCGACTACCACACGCAGGACGGGCGCGACACCCACTGGTTCACCAAGTACTCGGGCGTGCGCAACATTCTGTACGAGCGCTACATCGAGACCACCAACGAGAACACCAAGGCGCGCCTCGAGAAGTACATCCGCGAGGAGCCCTGCCGCGCTTGCCACGGCGCGCGCCTGCGCCCCGAGATGCTTGCCGTCACGGTTGGCGACAAGTCCATCTACGACGTGTGCTGCATGAGCTGCCGCGAGTCCCTCGAGTTCTTCGAGGAGCTCACGCTCACCGAGCGCCAGCAGTTCATCGGCGGCCGCATTGTGAAGGAGATCGTGGAGCGCCTGCGCTTCCTTGTCGACGTGGGCCTTGACTACCTCACCCTCGACCGCGCCTCCGCCACGCTCTCGGGTGGCGAGGCGCAGCGCATTCGCCTGGCAACGCAGATCGGCGCGGGCCTCATGGGCGTCCTCTACATTCTGGACGAGCCTTCTATCGGCCTGCACCAGCGCGACAACGAGCGCCTCATCGCAACGCTCGAGCGGCTGCGCGACCTCGGCAACACGGTGATCGTGGTCGAGCACGACGAGGACACCATTCGCGCCGCGGACTACGTGATCGACATGGGCCCGGGTGCGGGCGAGAACGGCGGGCACGTGGTGTGCGCGGGCACACCTAAGGAGATCATGGCCTGCAAAGACTCGCTTACGGGCCAGTACCTCACCGGCTCACGCATGGTGGAGCTGCCCGCCGAGCGCCGCCGTCCCGGGCGCGGCGCCCTCACCATCACGGGCGCCAAGGCGAACAACCTCAAAAACGTTACGGCAAAGATCGAGTTCGGTACCTTTACCGTCGTCACGGGCGTGTCAGGCTCCGGTAAGTCGAGCCTTGTGACCGACACGATTGCCCCCGCCCTCACCAACGCCATCCATCGCTCGGGTCGCCCCGTCGGTCCGTACAAGAAGCTTGAGGGTATTGAGGAGATCGATAAGGTCATCGATATCGATCAGTCGCCCATCGGGCGCACGCCGCGCTCCAATCCCGCGACCTACATTGGGCTTTGGGACGATTTGCGCGCGCTTTTTGCGAGTGTGCCGGAGTCCAAGGCGCGCGGCTACTCGCCCGGGCGCTTTAGCTTCAACGTCTCGGGCGGTCGCTGCGAGGCCTGCAAGGGCGATGGTCAGATCAAGATCGAGATGCACTTCCTGCCGGACATCTACGTGCCGTGCGAGGTCTGCGGCGGCAAGCGCTACAACCGCGAGACGCTTGAAGTCACCTACCGTGGCAAGAACATCTCCGACGTGCTCGATATGAGTGTGACCGAGGCGCTCGCCTTCTTTGGCAACATCCCGCAGATCAAGCGGAAGCTCCAGACGCTCTACGACGTGGGCCTGGGCTACGTTCGCTTGGGCCAGCCGGCGACGACGCTCTCGGGCGGTGAGGCGCAGCGCGTGAAACTCGCCAAGGAGCTCCACCGCAAGCAGACGGGCCGCACGTTCTACATTCTGGACGAGCCCACCACGGGTCTGCACTTTGAGGATGTCCGCCAGCTCATCGACGTGCTGCAGCGCCTGGTTGATGCGGGCAACACCGTGCTTATTATCGAGCACAACCTCGACGTCATCAAGGTGGCCGACCGCATCATCGACCTTGGCCCCGAGGGCGGCTCGCGCGGCGGGCGCATCGTGGTCTCGGGCACGCCCGAGCAGGTCGCCGCCTGCCCGGAGAGCTACACGGGACGCTTCCTCGGCCCCATCCTCGAGCGTGACCGAGCGCGCATGGAGGCGCGAGAGGCTTAAAAGTTGTACGCAACAGCCCGCGGGGCATGGCCTCGCGGGCGTTGTGGAGTGTGTTTGGGTACCCGTGGAGCCTGCTATCATGGTAGGCATACGTTTCTGCCCCTCGGGAAGGCATCAGACATGAAGCTCAACCACACCGTTGCATGCCTTGCGCGCGCCGGCGCCGTCCGGCGGGCGGTCGCCGCGGGCCTCGCCCTCTCGCTTGCGGGGGCGAGCGTCTTGGCGCCGCTGTCTGCGGCAGCCGCGCCCTCAGACAGCCTTGAGGCGCAGGTTGCCGAAGCCCAGGAAAAGCTCGCGAATCTTACCTACGAGCTCGAACTCGCCCAGGCAGAGGCAGATACCACCGCACTTGATCTTGCCGACACCCAGGACCGCATCTCTGAGCTCGAGGCACAGGTTGCCGAGACCTCCGAGCAGCTCGACGCCGCGCAGGCGGACCTGTCGAGCAAGGCGGTCCAGTCGTACAAGTCCGGCGCGGTCACCCTTATCGACATCATCTTCTCCTCGTCAAGCTTTGACGAGCTCGCAAGCCGTCTGTTCTATGCGAACAAGGTCGCCGAGGCCGAGGCTGACCGTGTGTCGTCCGTCCGTGAGCTGCAGGAGAGTCTCGCCGCCCAAAAAAGCGAGCTCACCTCCCGTGAGGACGAGCTGACCGGGCTCCTTGCGGACCAGTCCGCCGATGCCGCCGCGCTCGAGGCCGCGCGCAACGAGACGTCGAGCTACGTCAACGGCCTCTCCGGTGAGCTCGCCGAGGCCCTCGAGGCCGAGCGCGCCGCCGCGGCGGAGGTTGTGCGCGAGAGCGAGGAGAACTCGGCGCCCGCCACCGATAACGACGGCTCGCCTTCCGAAGAGGGCACCGGCTCCGAGGAAAACGCGGGCAACGAGAGCAACGGCAACAACGGTAACGCCGGCAACGGCGGTACCACGACCCCGAGCACGCCCTCGACTGACCCCGACCCCGCCCCGAGCACACCCGACCCCGATCCCGCGCCGAGCACGCCCGCCGGCAGCGGCAACCTGAGCCAGGGCCAGCGCTCTACCATCATCGCCGCCGCGCGCAGCCAGCTCGGCTGCGCCTACGACTACGGCACCATGATTCCGGGCGTTTCGTTCGACTGCTCGGGCCTCACCACCTACTGCTACAGCCTGGCGGGCGTCTCCATCCCGCGATCCTCCGCAACGCAGTACCGCACCGTCAAGAACGCCGGCAACCTCAAGACCGACGCATCCCAGCTCGTTGCGGGCGACCTTGTCTTCTACCAGACGGGCGGGACCATCCGCCACGTCGCCATCTATATTGGCGGCGGCAACGTCATCCACGCGAGCGACTACAGCACGGGCGTCATCACCTCGGGCCTTTACTACAGCTCGGGCTTCTGCGGCGGCGGCAGCCCCATCTAGGCGCGAGGCGGTTCATGGGGGCAGCGGTAAAGAAGACAAATGCCATGCGCGAGCTCGAGGTAGCGGGCATCGCGTACCGTGTGCATACCTACGAGCACGTCGAAGGTGACTTCTCGGGCGTGCATGTGGCCGAGCAACTGGGTGAGGACCCCGACCAGGTCTTCAAGACGCTCGTGTGCGCGGCCCCGTCCGGGGGCCACGTGGTCTGCTGCATCCCCGTCGATCAGGAGCTCGACCTCAAGCGCGCAGCGCGTGCCGCCGGATGCAAGGCGCTCTCGATGCTGCCCTTGCGCGAGCTCACCGCGGTGACCGGCTACGTCCGCGGCGGCTGCTCGCCCGTGGGCATGAAGCGGGCCTTTCCGACCGTCATCGACGAGACGTGCCAGCTGTTCGATACGATTATGATTTCTGGCGGAAAGCGCGGCCTGCAACTTGAGCTCGATCCGATTGAGCTCGCGCAGTTCTGCAAAGCCACGCTGGCCGACATTGTCCAAGAATAGGAGTGGGGCATGAGCGATAGGGATGCCATGAAGCAGCAGAGCCCCCAAGGCAACCATTTCAATCGGGTTCAGTCGGTCGATGCGCCGGGGCGCGGGAGCGAGAGGGCCACACCCGAAGGGCTGTCCGTCGAACGCGCGGCGGAAGAGGACGATGACTTCTCCACGTCGGGAGATTACGCGAACGTGGGCCGTTCCGCCGGCCTCATGACGCTGCTCATCATCATCTCGCGTCTGACCGGCTTTGCGCGCACGTGGTTCATGGGCATCGCTTTTGGCGTGTCGCTGCTCGCCTCGTCCTACAACATCGCCAACAACCTCCCCAACATGCTCTACGAGCTCGTGATGGGCGGCATGCTCGTCACCGCGTTTCTGCCCGTCTACATGGACGCACGCCGGCAGGGTGGGCGCGAGGGCGCCAACGCCTATGTGGGAAACCTCCTGTCGATCCTGCTCATCATCTTGGGCGGCGTTTCGGTCATTGCCTGCGTGTTCGCTCCGGCGCTCATCTGGACGCAGTCGTTTTTGAGCGATGGTTCCGAGATGGAGACGGCGGTCTACTTCTTCCGCTTCTTCGCATTCCAGATCCTGTTCTACGGACTGGGCTCGGTGTTTTCCGGCGTACTCAACGCGCACCGCGATTACTTCTGGAGCAACGTCGGCCCTATCCTCAACAACGTGGTTGTGATTGCGAGCTTCGCGGCGTTCCCGGCAATCGCCGGCGTGAGCGAGGCGGCTGCTATCACGGTGCTCGCTGTAGGTACCACCGCCGGTGTCTTTGTGCAGATGGCCTGCCAGATCCCGGCGCTCGCGCGTCACGGTATTCACCCGCGCCTGCACGTGGACTTACGCGACCCGCTCCTAAAGAAGACCGTCTCGCTCGGCGTACCCACGGTGATCGCCACGCTTTGCACGCTCGTCACGAGCTCGGTCATGAACTCCACGGCGCTCGCCGTTCAGCCGGGCACGGGCTCATCGGTCATCGCCTATGCGCGCCTGTGGTACACGCTGCCCTACGCCCTTCTTGCGGTTTCGCTCAACACCGCGCTCTACACCGAGCTCGCGCGCGACGCCACGGTGGGTGACGACGACGCGGTGCGCGACGGCCTCTCCCGCGGCATCGCCCAGCAGTTCTTTGTGCTCATCCCCTTCGCGCTCTACCTCATGGCGTTCAGCTTCCCGCTCAACATGGTCTACTGCGCCGGCGCGTTTGACATCGAGGGCGTGGGGCTCGTCTCCGAGTACCTCTGCTTCCTCGCGCCGTCGCTGCCGCTCTACGGCGTGTGCATGCTCATGCAAAAGGGTTGCTCGGCGCTGCGCAACATGAACCCCTACGCCGCGTTCATGCTCATCGGCGCCGTGGCCGAGATTGCCTTCTCGCTTACCTTCGCGGTGGGCGCCGGGTTTGGCATGCCCGCCATCGCGCTTTCCATGACGGCGTCCTACCTCGCCTCGGACATCGGTGCCTTCTGGTGGATGCGCCGCCGCCTGCGCGGCCTGCGCACGGCAAAGATTGCGCACGGTATCGTGGGCGGCCTTGTGCTCGGCGGCCTCGGCGCCGCGGCGGGTGCGGGCGTGGTTGCCGCGCTCGAGACCTTCGTGAGTCCGCTTGTCAGCTACCTGCCCGACGGCAGCGTCGCTACGGCGGGCATGGCGCAGACGTTCGCCTACATCGTCGCCGGCGGCATCGTCGCGCTCATCGTCACCTTTGCGCCGGCCATCGCACTCAAGTTCCCCGAAGCGGAGATGTTCCGCTCTATCCTGCGCCGCGTGAAGCGGTAGGCGTCCATGGCATCGCAACAGTGGCACGACGCGCAGCCGTCTGCCGAGCGTACCGAGCATATCGACGAGACCCTCATCGCGCCGGCCCCCGGCATCGAGCCGAGCCTTGCCGAGCAGGTCGCCCGCGTCCCCACAAGCCCCGGCTGCTACCTGTGGAAGGATGCCGAGGGCACCGTCATCTACGTGGGCAAGGCCAAAAACCTGCGCGCGCGCATGCGCCAGTACGTGCAGCTCACCGACGAGCGGCAGAAGATCCCGCTCATGATGCAGCTCGTGCGCTCCTTCGACTACCTTGTGGTGGAGAGCGAGCACGAGGCGCTTGTTTTGGAGCGCAACCTCATCGGGCAGTACCACCCCTACTTCAACGTCGACTTCAAAGACGACAAGAGCTACCCCTTTATCGCGCTCACCAAGGGGGACCTCTTCCCGGCTATCAAGTACACGCGCGAGCGGCACCGCCCCGGCACGCGCTACTTTGGCCCCTATACCGACAGTCGCGCCGCGCGCGACACGATCGACACCATCCGCAAGGTGATTCCCATCTGCATCGCCACCTGCGCGGAATGGAAGCGCTGCCGCCGCCTTGCCGAGGCGCATAAAGGGGACGAGGGCATCCTCGGCCTCATCATGGCGGAGAAGGGGCGCCCCTGCTTTGACTATCACGTGGGGCGCGGACCCGGTGCCTGCGTGGGTGCGATTTCGCCTGAGGAGTACGCCAAAAACGTGCGCCGTGTGGAGCGGTTCCTCTCGGGCAAGCGCAGCGAGGTCACAGGCGAGCTCAAGGCGGAGATGGCAGAAGCCGCGTCCGAGCTCGATTTCGAGCGTGCCGCCCGCATCAAGCGCCGCCTCGAGGTGATCGACGGGCTCGACGACCGCCAGCAGGTCGTGTTCCCCTCGCGGGTGGATATCGACGTCATCGGGTTCTACCGTGAGGAGACCATCGCCGGGGCATGCGTGTTTGCGGTGCGCGAGGGGCGTACGGTCAGGAGCTGCGAGTTCATTCTCGACAAGGGTCTCGATGTGGACGAGGAGGAGCTCGTCGCCGGTTTCATCAAGCGCTACTACGACGAGACGGCCGATATTCCCGCCGAGGTCGATGTGGCGGTCGAGCTTGCCGATGCCGAGGTGATAGGGGAGTGGCTCGCCGATAAGCGCGGCCGCGCCTGTCAGCTTCACCGTCCGCAGCGCGGCGAGAAGCGCCGCCTGATGGAGATGTGCGAGCGCAACGCCCACCACGCGCTCATGCGCTACATGATGCGCACCGGCTACGCCGACGATCGCACCAACCAGGCGCTTCTCGAGCTCGAGAGCGCCCTTGCGCTGCCGGCGCCGCCGCTGCGCATCGAGTGCTTCGACATCTCGACCATCCACGGCCGCTTCACCGTGGCGTCCATGGTGGTCTTCACCAACGGCAAGCCGGACAAGTCGCAGTACCGCCGCTTCAAGGTGAGAAGCGTCACCGGTGAGGCCAACGACTTTCTCTCCATGCAGGAGGTGCTCGGGCGCCGTTATGCGCCGGAGCGTATGGAGGACGAGCGCTTTGGCTCGCGGCCCGATTTGCTTGTGGTCGACGGCGGTAAGCCGCAGCTGACAGCTGCCCTGACGCAGCTTGAGGAGCTGGGGCTCGACATTCCCGTGTGCGGTCTTGCCAAGGCGGACGAGGAGGTCTTTGTCCCCTGGGACGACACACCGGTCGTCCTGCCCAACGGATCGGCCTCGCTCTACCTCATCAAGCAGGTCCGTGACGAGGCGCACCGCTTTGCCATCACCTTCCACCGCGAGCTCCGCGACAAAGCCATGACGGTGTCGGTCTTGGACGAGGTGGAGGGTGTGGGCCCCACGCGCAAGAAGGCCATCATGAAGCACTTTGGCTCACTCAAGCGCCTGAAACAGGCGGGCGTGGAGGACATTGCCGCCGTAAAGGGTGTGCCGCGTGACGTGGCGCAGGCGGTGTACGATACGCTCCGCGCCTGGGATGCCGAGCGCAATAGCTAACTGCCGTTTCTCAGCAGCAACCGTCCTACGTGGGCAATCGCGCATTTTGGCATCATTTGTGCGTTTAGCAGGTCAAACGCGCTGTGTCAAGATGATGTGCGCTCCAACTGGTCTTACTATTGCGATACATACTGGTATCACACTTGTTGATACCAGTATGTTTTGTCAATAAAAATATAGGGATAACCTGCGATTACCGTTTGCCACGTGGTTGTGACCTCTCGCCGAGAACAGTCTCTGTTAAGTGGTTGTAACAAGTATGTTAAGTACATCCACCGCGTGCCCCTGCGGCATGGCAGGACACGCATCGACTGATTGGAGTTCCCATGCGCGATCTTATGACCAGGGCTCTCTCCCGCCGCACGTTCCTCGGCGCCGCCGGTGCTGCCGCTACGGTAGCCGGTCTCGGCCTCGCCGGTTGTGGTGGCGGTGGTGGTGACACCGCTGGTTCCGGTGAGTCCGGTTCCACTGGTGGCGGCACCCTTACCGTTGGCGTTGGTTACTCCACCAACAACTTCACCCCTGCGAACGCCTCCTCCGCTCTCGCGCTTGGTGCAAACTGGCACGTCGTAGAGGGCCTTTACGAGCTCGACCTGCATGACTTCACCACCCGCCCGGCACTTGCCGCTGACGAGCCCGTTGAGGTTGACGAGACCACGTTCGACATCACGCTGCGCGAGGGCGCCAAGTTCTCCGACGGCACGGCGGTCACGGCCGACGATGTCGTGTCGTCCTACGAGCGCAACATGGTCGAGGGCGGTCTTTACGTCCCGATGCTCGCTCCTATCGCCTCCATTGAGAAGAAGGACGACACCACGGTCACCGTTAGGACTAACTATCCGTTCGCCCTTCTGAAGGAGCGTCTGTCCCTCGTCAAGGTTGTCCCGACCTCGGCGACCGATGATGACCTTGCCGCTATGCCCATTGGCTCCGGCCCCTGGAAGTACGACTCCATCAACGAGCAGGCAATCGAGTTCTCCAAGAACGAGAACTACAACGGCGAGTTCCCGGCGAGCGAGGACACCATGCACTGGGACATCCTCGTTGACGATACCGCGCGCACCACGGCCGCCCAGGAGGGCACCACGGTCATTATGGAGAACGTGCCTGAGGAGAACCGCGCGCAGCTCGAGGGCGCCGGCATGACGGTCGAGACCGTCAAGGGCTTCAACCTTCCGTTCCTCATGTTCAACACCAAGAAGGCTCCGTTTGACAACAAGCTCGTTCGCCAGGCCTGCCTCTATGCCATGGACGTGGAGACCATGATCGCCAATGCCCTCTCCGGCCAGGCCGATCCCGCCACCTCCTTCCTCAACAAGGACCACGCGAACTATCACGAGGCGGCGACGATTTACTCCTATGACATCGACAAGGCCAAGGAGCTCATCGCCGAGGCCGGCGTGACCCCGGGTTCCATCGTCCTCAGCACTACCGATCACGGCTGGATTGAGAACATCGCCGCCGTTGCTCAGCAGGGCCTTCAGGAGATTGGCTTCACCTGCGAGATCAAGTCCGAGGCTTCGAGCTCCCTGTATGCCAACAACTGCGACACCGACGCCGAGGTCCAGCCCTTCGATATCGTTCTCGCCCCGGGCGACCCCTCGGTCTTCGGCAACGACCCCGACCTCATGATGAACTGGTGGTACGGCGACGGTTCTTGGACCCAGAAGCGCTCCAGCTGGAAGGGCTCCGAGGGCTATACGCAGCTTCATACCCTCATGGATCAGGCTATCCAGTCCTCTGGCGACGAGCAGCAGGATCTCTGGAACCAGTGCTTCGACCTTCTCTCCGACGAGGTGCCGCTGTACCCGCTGCTCCATCGTTCGGTCAACACCGGTTACTACGCAGACAAGGTCGAGAACTTCAGTGGCATCGGCACCACGGGCATCACCGCCAGATTGCGGTACGCCGACATGTTCACCTCTGATGGATAGAGGTAGTCTATGGAAACGCTTGTCTGGCAAGATGCCATGAGCATCGCCACCGCGAGTCCGAGGGCCAGAAGCAGTCTCCTCATACCATATAGCTCCTATCCGAAAGCCTGAGGGCCTCGATCACCGCGGTCACCATCGGCTTGATGGTCACCCTATCCTTACCAGCATCCTCAAGTCCCGCCTCGCCTATTATGCCAAGGCGCAGGAACGGCAGTCCCCATGTCAGCATATAGGCCTCATCAGGAGCTGCCGCGGCAGAGGCAGCGTAACCGACTCCTGCCGTCATCACCAGCACGGAGGAGAACTCCCCCTTCGCGGCACGGCGGAACAGCACCTCTGGAGAGAATGGTCCTTCAACGTTCATCCCGATCTGGCGTGCGACCTCTATCGCGGGGATGATGAAATCCCCCTCTTCCGATCCGGTCCATTCCCCATCCCTATCGACAGGATTAAGCGAGCAGACCCCGATGGGCTTATCATGATCGAAGAATCGGGATATCCTCAGCGCATCTATCGAGACCAGCGCCTCAAGCACGTTCTCCCGGGTTATAGCGGAGATGGCCTCTGAAAGCGCGCGCCGATGCGTCAGGCCGAACATGTTGATCTTCCCCGCGACGATCATGTTCATCAGCCTCGAGGAGGAGGCGAAGCGGGAAAGGAGCGAGAACACGGACCGCTCCTCATGGCCGGCCGCCTCAAGCGCCCTGGCGGAGACAGGACTCGTGACTAGGGAATCGGCAAGCCCGTTCTGTATGATGGACACAGCGCGTTCAAGGGCCTTGAAAGAGGCTTCGCCGGTCTCTGCAGAGAC
>CASELS010000028.1 GCA_949288855.1 uncultured Collinsella sp.
GACCTGCTCCGCCTGGCGGCTCCGGGCGACGCCGCCGGCGCGTTTAGCGCCGACGAGTTTGAGGAGCTCTTTGGCACGGACGTGCCAGTGCTCTTCTGTTTCCACGGGTACGAAGGCCAGGTGCTGCGCCTGATCGCGCGTCGCCCGGGTGCGAGCCGATTCTGCGTCCGCGGCTTCCGCAACCAAGGCGCCACGACCACGCCCTACGGCATGCTCTACGCAAACGGTATGGACCGCTTCGAGCTCGCCAAGACAGGCCTTTCCCTCGTTGATGCGGCGCGGTTTGAGGCGACGTGCAGCGACTTTGCTGCCAAGCGCGACGAGCTGTGGGCCTACTCCGTCGAGCACGGCATCGACCACCCCTCGCTCGAGCTCATGTAGCGGCCGGGCAACGGGCGCTCGCCCTCCGCTTGCAAATGCGCGCTATGGGCGGCAACGTTCTTGCTGGCCAGCACCTCCCGCCTCCGCGGTTGCCCCTCGGCAGGGGCCCTATTTCGCCAAAACCGTGTTTGCCAGCTCTCCAGCGGCTTGGAGAGCTGGCAAACACGGTTTTGATGAAACGACACGCTAACAACGCGGGGTTTACCAGTGCTGCGGTCTCAGCGGCGAGCGCTCTGCAAGTTCCTCGGGCGCTGCGGCCTAGGCGGCGAGCGCGGCCACAAGCTCTTCGGGCGTTGCGGCGGCAAGCACGGCGTGGGCGCGTTCCTCGTCTGCAAAAACACCCATGAGGTGCTGGAGGGCGCCGATCTGGTCGTCGGCATGATTGAAGCCGAGTGCGATGACGATGTCCGCCGGAACCGTGCTGCCAATGCCGCCCATGGGCTCAAACGGCACGGGCGCCGCCGGTCGCGCGATGGCGATAAAGGGCGCGAGCGTGTGCTCGGCATCCGTATGGGGCAGCGCGAGCCCGCAGCCGATGGTCTTGAGGCCGGTGGGGAAGACGCGCTCGCGCGCACCGACGGCCTCGCGCCAGGTGGGGGCCACAAGGCCGCGCGCCTCGAGCTCGGCGGCGAGGCGGTCAAAGACCTCGTCCGACGTTGCGCACTTCCACCCAAAAAAGACCAGGCTGGGTTTGAAGAGGCTGAGGTCGATGGCCATGGTGCTCCCCTTTGCTGCACGGACAAACTTACTGTGGAGGCATCGTAGCAGAACAACCCCCTGCGCGCAGGCGATGTGTCGGCTGGCTGCTCTTCGCGCGGCGGAGGGAGCCTCAGCGCCCGCTTTGTGGGAGAATAGGAACGTTTATCTGCCAGCTTTTGGGCGCGCGCCCCGAGCGCCGCCCGTGCGATGGTTGTGCATCGCCGCGTGAGAGGGAACGCTTCTTATGGCTCTCTTTACGAAGAAAAACGACGGGTCCGCGCCCGAGGCCGATCCTAAAAAGAAGGCGCAGGGTGCCACGCGCGCCGCGTCGAGCAAGCTCGCCGGCGGTAAGGCGGCCGCCGAGGCGGACGCCAAAGACGGCCGCGGGCGCACCGCCGCAGCAAAGGACGGCGCCACCAAGGCCGAGCGCAAGCACGCGCGCAAGGAAAAGATGAGCAAGGCCGCCAAGTACGTTTTGGTTGCCATTGGCGTTGCCGCGATGCTGCTTTCGGTCACCGCGATGGCGTGCTCGGGCGTTTTGAACCAGATCAGCTCTGGTGGCGAGGACTACCATCTCACCGGCGGCGTTGCGGCCGAGGTCTCTGGCGTGAACATTACCGAGGACACCGTTACCGAGCAGATCATGGCCACGCGCAGCAGCTACGACACCGACGCCGCGTGGGCGACTTACCTTGAGGGCCAGGGCCTCACGCCCGAGACCCTGCGCGAGCAGGTCATCGACACGCTCGCCCGCCAGTACCTGCTCACGCAGGCCGTGAGCGAGTACGGCATCGAGGTCACTGACGAGGAGCTTGACGAGGCGTGGGACAACGAGATTGCCCAGTACGGCTCCGAGGAGACGCTCCTTTCTGTCATCCAGATGTACGGCTACACCGAGGACACCTACCGCCAGCAGCTTGAGAGCTCGGTTGCGCTCGAGAAGCTCCGCGACGAGGTGGCGCCGCTCGAGGATCCCTCTGACCAGGAGGTTATCGACTATGTGAACGAGAACCTCGACTCGCTGAACGATGCGCGCCGCTCGAGCCACATCCTCATTAAGGTTGACTCCGAGGCCGATGACGCCACACGCGAGGAGGCGCGCCAGAAGCTCGAGGACCTGCGCGCTCAGATTGAGGCGGGCGAGATCTCGTTTGCCGACGCCGCCAAGGAGAACTCCGAGGACGGCTCTGCCGAGGACGGCGGCGATGTGGGTTGGGACAAGCTCACGAGCTTTGTGACCGAGTACGGCGACGCGCTGGCCGAGCTCGAGCCCGGCGAGATGAGCGGCATTGTGGAGACGACCTACGGCTACCACCTCATCCAGTGCACCGAGCTCTTCCACGTGGACGGCGAGGTCACCTCCATCGACCAGATTCCCGAGAACCTGCGCGAAACCATCTCCGACACCATTGCGGCGAATGCCCAGAGCGAGGCCTACGACGCGTGGCTCGACCAGTACGTCGAGGATGCCGGCATTGAGATCAACCCCATGCCCGAGGACGTTCCCTACAACGTGGACATGGCGCTTGCTGGTACCGAGGACGAGAGCGCGGACGACGCGGCCGCGTCCGATGGTTCTGACGCCGCCGACGATACCGCCGCGACCGAGTAGTGTTGAGTGTTACGCAGATAGGAAGTGCACTATGACTAACGAGGAGCTCCACGACGCGATGGTCGCCGCCATGAAGGCGAAGGACAAGACGCGTCTTTCCATCATCCGCCAGGTCATGGGCGAGGTGAAAAACGTCGAGGTGAACGAGCGCCGCGACGCCACCGAGCAGGACGTGACCAACATGATTCGTCGCCTTATCAAGCAGACCTCCGAGACGCTCGAGATGTCCGAGAAGGCTGGCACCAACCAGGAGCGCACCGATACGCTGCGTGAGCAGGTCGAGATTCTGGAGAGCCTGCTGCCGGCGCAGGTTTCGGGCGAGGCGCTCGTCCAGCTGATCGAGAAGACGATTGCCGAGGTCGGCGCCACCACCAGGAAGGACATGGGTCGCGTTATGGGCGCGCTCAACCAGGCCACGGGCGGGAACTTTGACAAGGCCGCCGCGGCAAAAGAGGTCGGCTCCCGCTTGGCGTAAGTTTCTGCCTCATTGTTGTGACATAAGAACAGATAAAAGCCCTTGCGTTCAACTGGTCGCAAGGGCTTTTCTATGGCGCTGCGAATCTACCTCTTATCGTTACCGCTTAAAGAACATGCTCGCCGTTTACGGTTAAAAGGTAGACACTCGGGAAACCGGCTGTTTTAATTCAAGGTGCATGCATGTCGGGGGATGAGCTGCGGGGATTGAGCGAAGCGAACTGCGGAACGCTTCTAGATGCAATTGACTTCTTTTTAGTTGTTGGTTGGCCCCTCAGGGAACCTTCGACGCGCTACGTCGTCCTTTCAACTCCCCGGTTGAGGGGCGGCGGTCACACGGATTAATCGGTGCGGAAATGGAAGGTGACCTGTTATGAAAATGAGAGGCTGGGGGGGTCTTCGCTGCTCTGGCAGTACTGATCGCGTTGCTCGCCGTCTGGGTGCTGCCGACGAAGACGTACGCCGCTGAGGGCGATGTGGCGCGAGTTGTCGAAACGGGCGAAGAATACGCCACACTCGACGAAGCAATTGCGGAGGCTCCCGAAGGGTCAACAATCGAGCTTCTCGGGGATGCGCGAATTGACACTGGTTTCAATAAGACGCTTGTCTTTACCGGTAGCGGCACAATCACAACTGACAAGCAATTAACTAGCAACGGTGAAGGCTGGATGTGCTTCGGTCTGTATGACACGAGCCGTGTCCTTACCCTCAAGGGTGAGGGCATTACCTGGAACTGGGAATCGGACGGATCGAGCCCTTGGCTGATGCTTTCCCTTAGCGGAACTTTCAACGTCGAAGATGGGGCAACCATGCGTTTCATTTTCGATAGTCGAACGACGGGGACGCGTAACGCGATTTACATGAACGCTGGGTCATCCATTAACGTTAGCAACGGCAGCCACTTCGAGATTGTTGCGCAGGGAACCGAGGGAAACAGCGGTCAAGGCATCCAGCTCGACTCGGCTGGTAAGGCAACCATTAACGTTACTGGCAATAGCGAGTTTTTGGTAGATGGTACTAATCGTGGCTATGTGAATAGCCCTACGATTTATGTAGAAAACTCCGATTTCACCGTGCGTAACTGCACGAATAACGCTTCGAATGGTGGCATTTTTACCGCGGTTAATTCCAACATCACGTTTGAGGACAACAGGGGCCACGGTCTGTCTGCGACAACGCTGAGTGTCCAAGGTTCGACTCTGAACTGCAATCGCAATGGCTACTATGGTATTACGTATAGCGGAGATGCAGACTACGATACTGAGTTGTCTAGTTGGACAGAAACCTATCCGCAGATCAGCTCGTCCATTGTAAACGCCAACGGAAACGGTTATGACTACACAGGCGGCGGAATTCGCGCTGCGAAATCAGCCAGCGTGACCACCGTCGCCGCGGGCGTGGAGATCAACGTCAAGAACAACCAGCGCAATGGCGTTGAGAACTACGGCACCTTCACCTTCGTCGAGGCCGCCGAAGGGGAGACCGCTTCACAGTTCAACGTTATCAACAATCACGAGCCTAGCACGAACGGCGGCGGCATTTTCAATGGCGGTACCCTGACGCTTCCTTCCACCGCTGTCATTACGGGCAACTACGCAGAGCAGACCGGCGGCGGTATCTGCAACGCAGGTACTGTTACGGTTCCCGAAGGCGCGCAGCTGTACAACAACCATGCCGGGAATGCAGGAGACGACCTGTACAATCGCGACAGCGCTACCGCCCAGCTCATTGCCACGGGTTCTGACTGGATGCTCGATAACGAGCGCCTTACTGGTCACGATCCTGACGGCGCCTCCACCTTCGAGGCAGACGACTGCACCGACGCCATCGACGGCTGGTACGTCGACGCCGAGGGCGCCCGCTGGGAGGCTCACGCGAGCGACCCGGCCGACAACATCGTCGAGCTCTACCCGGTCAGCGGTACCACGACGGTGGAAGGCCCCATCGCCCTCAAGGCGGCGCACGGCATCACGGCCACCTTCACCCCGGCCGACATCACCATTTACATGGGCGGTACCGAAGGCTACGAGAGCGTTGTTCAGGGCTCCCAGGGCACGGGTGACGTGGTCGACTCCGAGTCCAACTCGCTGCCCGAGCCCGGCTTCTACATCGAGCTCCCCGAGTGCATCAACAATGCCCTCAAGGCTGAGGTCGGTGACACTCCCGGCGCAGTTGACCTTTCCCACTACATCACCATGCGCACGCGCGACAACTCCCGCTCTTGGACGCTCGAGATGTACGGCGAGACCAATTCCGTCGCCTACGATCGCTTCGTGTACCGCGTCGTCTCGCCCGAAGGCCAGGATCCGGTGCGCCTGCAGTTCACCTCGGGCGACCAGTTCTTTGTAAGCGACGAGTTCGACCCCTCGACGGTCGGCGCTCTCAGCAACCAGTACGTCATGGGCGTTTACCCCGGTGAGGTCGACCAGAAGAACATCGTGATGGACGTCGAGATTGGCGAGAAGACTTACACTTACACCGTCGAGCTCGAGACCGGTATGCTGAACGTGCGCTACGTCACGGGCGAGCAGGCCGAGGTCGTGACGGATGTCCTCGCGAGCATCGAGGACGCCATAGCCCCCGGCGAGCGCGCCTACGCGATTGCGCCCAAGGGCACTCGTTACACCATCAACGAGAGCAACATCGACGTCACCGATAGCGCCGCCCCGTCGCTCCTGTTCGACGACGTTGTGACCGACGACAACACCACCGGCGCCGGGGCGTACGACGAGCAGCTTGCTGGCCGCGCCCAGACGGTGGCAGCGCAGGCTGGTGCTGAGCTCGTCCAGCCCGCGTACGAAGCAAAGTATCTCGACCTGGTGGACGCGAACAACGGCAACGTTTGGATTAAGGCAAGCGAGCCCGTGACTGTGTACTGGCCGTACCCCGCCGGCACGGACGAGAACACCGAGTTCCATCTGGTGCACTTTGAGGGTCTCGACCGCGAGCTTTCGAACGGCGAGATCTCGGGTGCGATCGACAGCGCGAATGCGGTTTACGTCGAGGTGGAGAACGCCGAGCACGGCGTGCGCTTCACGACTGATAGCTTCTCACCGTTCGTCCTTATATGGGACGATGCCGAGGAGCCGACTCGGACGCCCACGCCTGACGAGCCCCCGACAAAGCCCGAGGAGACCGAGCAGCCTGAGCAGCCTGAGCAGGACGGTACGCTGACGCCCACGGGAGACAACTCTCTGGCTCTGCTTGGTGTCGCTGCCGCCGCCGGCGTAGTTTGCGTGGCAACTTCCCTTGCGATTAGAAAGAGGGAGGACGCGTAGGTTTTGGTAACACCCGACGGTACGTCCGTAGACTGAGCAGCAATCGGGTGCGTGTGATTGGATCGAGCGGGGTGACTGGCGCAGTGCCGGTCACCCCGTCTTCATTCTGAACAGCTTGTCCGCCCTGTCTAGGGGATGGCGTTTGATAAAATGGTTGCCCAGCGAGTTTGGCAAGATTTGCTTGTGAAGGAGTGATACTCCATCACACTAAAGTGTGTACTTGCCAAATATTTCGGGTATCATAAGAAAACCGCTTTGCGCCCCAGAGATGGGGCGCATTGGTTACGGGTGTGTGCCGAGCGCGTTACCCCTCTGTTGCGGGTAACCCCCTCCGGATGCTCCCCAACCCCGCTGTTCTACAATGAGCACGCGAACCGCGGATGCCCCGGCGCCGCGGCCAGATAGAAAGGATTCACCGCATGGCCGAGATGATCGAGATTCGTGGCCTCAACAAGTACTTCGGCGACCTCCATGTTCTGAAGGACATTGACCTCACCGTGAAGCGCGGCGAGAAGGTCGTCATCATCGGGCCCTCCGGCTCCGGCAAGTCGACGCTCATCCGCTGCGTGGACTTTCTCGAGGAGCCCACGACGGGCACCGTGACCATCGACGGTCACCTCATGACCAAGAGGAACCACCTCGAGCTTACGCGTAAGTACTCCTCGATGGTGTTTCAGCAGTTCAACCTCTACCCCAACATGACGGTGCTCGGCAACCTCACGCTGGCCCCCATCAAGCTCCAGAAGAAGAGCAAGGAGGAGGCCAACAAGGCCGCCATGGCCGCACTCGAGCGCGTTGGTCTTGCACAGAAGGCGGGCGAGTACCCGCAGAACCTCTCCGGCGGCCAGCAGCAGCGCGTCGCCATTGCGCGCGCCATGTGCACCAAGCAGCCCATCATCCTCTTTGACGAGCCCACCTCGGCTCTCGACCCCGAGATGATTCAGGAAGTACTCGACGTCATGATCGAGCTCGCGCAGGAGAACATCACCATGATCTGCGTGACGCACGAGATGAACTTTGCCCGCCAGGTCGCCGACCGCGTCATCTTTATGGACGACGGCCAGATTCTGGAGGAGGGCACGCCCGAGCACTTCTTTACCAACCCGCAGAACCCGCGCTGCAAGGACTTCTTGAACAAGATCTTGCACTAGCGCGTTGTTTTGGCTCGCCCGCAGCGCCCTGCGCAGCGGACCTTTTGGCGCCTTAGTCCTTAACCATCCCAAACGGCGCCCGTACCAAAAGGAGGTACCTCTCATGTCTCTGTCTCGTCGTCAGTTCGTGCAGGTTTTCGGTGCGGCTGCTGCGGTGCTCGGCACCGGTGCACTCGCTGGTTGCAATTCCGACCCGGCGGCTTCCGGTAGCGGTGACGCTTCGTCCAAGGTCGAGGCCATCAAGTCGCGCGGAAAGCTTAATTGTGGCGTGAAGGCCGACGTGCTCGGCTACGGCTACCTCAACACCGAGACCGGCGAGTACGAGGGTCTCGAGATTGACCTGTGCTACCAGATTGCGGCTGCCGTCTTTGGTGTCTCTTACGAGGAGGCCAAGGAGCAGGGTCTTTGCGAGTTCACGACCGTTACCCCCAAGACCCGTGGTCCGCTTATCGACAACGATTCGCTCGACATTGTCTGCGCGACCTACACCATCACCGACGAGCGTCTTGAGGATTGGGATTTCTCCGACCCCTATCGCGTCGACCATGTGGGCGTCATGATTATGAAGAGCTCCGGTATGGAGAAGCTCGCCGACCTCGACGGCAAGCTTATCGGTGTCAGCCAGGGCTCGACCACCAAGGATGCGGTCACCGCAGCTGTTGCCGAGGAGGGCGTGGAGCTCACTGACGGTAACTTCAACGAGTACCCGGATTATCCGTCCATCAACTCCGCGCTCGAGTCGGGCAACATCGACGCGTTCGCCATGGATCGCTCTACGCTGAACACCTACATGAACGACCAGAAAGAGCTTTTGGAGCCCGAGGTCGAGTTTGGCGAGCAGGAGTACGGCATCGCTACCAAGAAGGGTTCTGACCTGTCCGAGGTTGTGAACGACAAGGTAAACGAGCTGCTCGACAATGGCTGGCTCGAGGAGGAAGCCACGACTTGGAATCTGCTCTAAGTTGAGCTTAATCCCTCGATCCGGTTCTGACTGGTCTGAGGGACATCTCGCCCGGGCGGCACCATCCGCCCGGGCGTTTTGCACGTACTGGCATGAGAGAGGAGCGATATGCTCGAAGGCCTATTCGATCCGCGGCGCTGGGAGATTACCCTCAGCAGCATGGAGGGCTTCTGGGAGGGGTTTGCCTTCACGCTGCAGGTGGTCATCGCCGGCTTGGCGCTGTCGTTGGTTTTGGGAACCGTCCTTGGCGTGTTCTCGACCACGCGTTCGCGGATTCTACGCGGTATTAGCCGTGTGTATGTTGAGTTCTTCCAGAACACGCCCCTTCCCGTGCAGGTGTTTTTCTACTACATGGCGGGTCCGCGTGTGCTGCAGGCGATCCTCGGCGCTCCGAGCCCGGTCCGCCTCTCGTCGTTTGCCATCGGCGCCCTCGGTGTGGGCCTCTACCATGCGGCCTACATCTCTGAGGTCATCCGTACCGGCATCGAGGCGGTGCCGCGCGGTCAGATGGAGGCGGCGCTCTCGCAGGGCTTTACGCGCGTGCAGGCCTACATCTACATCATCCTGCCGCAGACCTTTAAAGTGATTCTGCCCCCGCTCTGCAACCAGGCGCTCAACCTCGTCAAGAACACCTCGGTGCTCGCGCTTATTGCTGGCGGCGACCTTATGTATAACGCCGACAACTTCGTATCCACGTATGGATACCTGCAGGGCTACATCATGGCTTGCGTGCTGTACTTCATCATCTGCTTCCCGCTGGCACTCCTTGTTCAGTGGCTCGAGAAGCGCTCCAAGAAGCGTCCGCGCGCCAAAACTATCCCCGGTATCACCCCCGAGCCTGCAAAGGAGGCGTAAGGCATGGATATCTTTACTCCCGCAAACGTCTCCTTCATCATGCAGGGCTTCCTGAAGACGATCGAGATTTCGATACTCGCTATCATCTTCTCGGTCATCTTGGGAACGGTGCTCGCGCTTGTTAAACAGTATTGCACCGGCAAGCTCAGCATCTTCAAATGGCTGGTCTCCGCCTACATCGAGCTTTTCCGCTGCACGCCTAACCTGCTGTGGATTCTCTTCATCTACTTTACGGTGAAGGGTAACGATATCTTTATTTCCGTGTTGGCGTTTACGATCTTCACTTCCGCCGTTATGGCCGAGATCATCCGCGGCGGTTTGAACTCCATTCCCAAGAGCCAGTTTGAGGCGGCGCAGAGCCAGGGTTTCGGCTTCTTCGCGAGCATGCGTCTCATCATCTTGCCGCAGACGTTCAAGACCATCATCCCGGCGCTCTTTAGCCAGTGCACGACGGTCATCAAGGACTCGTCGTATCTCGCCGGTATCAATGTCGCGGAATTTATGTTCTCGGCAAAGGTTGTCATGGGCTACACAAGCGACCTCTCGCAGGTCCTGTTGCTTTACGGATTCGTTTTTGCTCTGTACTTCGTTTTGAACTTTGGTATCTCGCTGATCGTGCGCGCTTACCAGCGGCGCGTGGTCGCCGCGTAGCCGGCGTCGAGCAAAGGAGGCACCATGCCCTTCATTCCGTTCATCAGCCGTCAGCGCGCCGTCCTCGAGGCGCGCGCCGCGGCGAGCGAGGCCGAGCGCGCCGGCCAGCCTGTTGTCATCACCATCGCGCGCGACTTTGGCGCCGAGGGACACGAGATTGGCAAGATGCTCTCCGCGGAGCTCGGCATCCCGCTGTACGACAAAGAGGTGCTCGTGCGCGCCAGCCAGCGCGCCGGCGAGTCCGTTGACAAGATTGCCCAGTACGACGAGCAGCTCGCCGCCGAGTTCACGGCGTTTCTGCCCGACCGCGTGGATTCCCGCACGCTTGCTGACAAGCTGTTTGAGCAGATGACGCAGGTCATCCTCGACCTCGGCTCCACCGAGAGCTGCATCATCGAGGGGCGCCTTTCCGATTACATCCTGCGCCATAACCCCAACCACATCGCCGTGCTTGTAACCGCACCCTTTGATGAGCGCGTGAAGATCGTTGCCGGCAAGCGCGGGCTCAATCGTCAGCAGGGCGCGCGCCTTGTGAAGCGCATGCAGCGCTTCCGCGAGGACTTCTACAAGCGTTACTCGGCGGGTAAGTGGCGCATGGACAGCGGCAAGGACCTGGTGGTGAACCGCGCCAAGCTCGGTCGCGAGGGCTGCATGGAGGTCATCGCCGCCGCGTACCGCGCAAAGCTTCGCGAGCTCGGCGTCTGCGAGGAGGCGGCATCTAAGGCGGCCGCCGAGGCTGAAGCGGCGCGTCCGCTGCGCGTCCCCGCGACGGTGGAGTAGCGCGCCGGATCGCAACATAGCTTGTTTGGAAGAGGGGCTCTCGCAAGAGGGCCCCTCATTGGTCAAAGACCCCCGCAGAATAATGATTCGCCTCGCCAGATGCGGGTGAAACCGGCCCGCAGGAGCAGAAAACATGCCCAGCAGAGCTATTTTTGGCACTATTTGGACGCCGAGGTGCGCCATGGGCCTCTGTTTGGGCTGCCTCATAGGGGGTTGTTTATTATTCTGCGGGGGTCTTTGACCATTGAGGGCGATTTTCAAGTCACGCCGGGCCAGGATGCGCTACATTTTCGTTGGACTGGCGACGATGGTTCCTAAAAGCGGAGGGCCCGAGCGCACGTACGCGCGGGCCCTCCGCTACTTTGCGAGATATTCGCTGCGCCTGGTCCAGGGGCTATGCCTCCAGGATCGTCTTCGCAATCGAGTGGGCGGCCTTCTTGCCTGCGCCCATCGCGAGGATGACCGTTGCGGCGCCGGTGACGATGTCGCCGCCCGCCCACACGCGCGGGTTCGAGGTGCGTCCGTCCTCATCGGTGTCGATATAGCCCCACTTGTTGGCCTCAACGCCAGATGCCGGGCTTGCAAAGGGATTGGCCTTCGTGCCGATGGCGGTGATGGCAACGTCGCAGGGAATCTCGTGCGTGACGCCCTCCACGACGACGGGGCGGCGGCGCCCGGACTCATCCGGCTCGCCGAGCTCCATCTGCTGCAGACGGATGCCGTTTACAAAACCGTCCTCGCCCGCGGTAAACTCGATGGGGCTCACCAGCTCGAGGATCTCAACGCCCTCTTCCTTGGCGTGATGGATCTCTGCTTTGCGCGCGGGCATCTCAGCCTCGGTGCGGCGGTAGGCGAGCGTGACCTTCTCGGCACCAAGGCGCAGCGCCGTGCGCGCGGCGTCCATAGCGACGTTGCCGCCGCCAAAGACCACGACGTTCTTGCCGCGACGCACGGGCGTGTCGTAGGTGGGGAACTCGTAGGCCTTCATGAGGTTCACGCGGGTGAGGTACTCGTTTGCACAGTACACGCCGGGGAGGTTCTCGCCCGGGACGTTCAAAAAGCGCGGCAGGCCAGCGCCGACGGCAAGGTAGAGCGCGTCAAAGCCCTCCTCATCAAAGAGCTCGTCGGCGGTGAAGAGACGGCCGGCAACCGCGTTGTACTCAAAGTGCACGCCGAGCTTCTCCAAGCTGTCAATCTCACGCTTGACGATGTCTTTGGGCAGGCGGAACTCGGGGATGCCGTAGGTGAGCACGCCGCCGCCCGTGAAGAACGCCTCAAAGACGGTAACGTCAAAACCCTCGCGCGCGAGCTCGCCAGCGCAGGCGATGCCGGAGGGGCCGGAGCCCACGATTGCGACTTTGTGGCCGTTTTTGGGCTTGCAGACAGGCGCGGTGCCAACCTCGTCCGCCATGTCGCCGAGCATGCGCTCGAGCTGACCGATGGCCACGGGTTCGCCCTTCTTGCCGAGGATGCACTTGCCCTCGCACTGATTTTCCTGCGGGCAGACGCGGCCGCAGACCGAGGGGAGGAGGTTGTCGCGCTTGATGGTCTCGAGCGCGCCCGCCCAGTCCTCGTCGCGGATCTTGGCGATGAACTCGGGGATGTGCACGCCAACAGGGCAGCCCTCCATGCACAGCGGGCGCTTGCAGTCGAGGCAGCGGTTGGCCTCGGCGACGGCGTCGGCCTTGGTATAGCCGGTGTCGACGGGGCGGAAATCGCAGGCGCGCTCGGCGGCGGGCTCCTCGTTGGCGGGGGTGCGGGGCGCCTTGAGGTTGGGACGGTATTTCTTGGGCTCGGCGGCGTTCGCGCCGGTGGAAGTTACTTCTGGCATGCGCAGGCCTCCTCAAAGTGAGCGATGGACGCGGCCTCTTCCGCCTTGTAGCTCGCCTGACGGTGGGCGAGGTCGTTCCAGTCGACCTTGGTGGCGTCAAAGTCGGGGCCGTCGACACAGGCGAACTTGGTCTCGCCGCCCACCTCGACGCGGCAGCAGCCGCACATGCCGGTGCCGTCGACCATGATGGGGTTCAGGCTCGCAACAACGGGCACGTTGTACTTCTCGCAGGTAAGTGCAGAGAACTTCATCATCGGCACGGGGCCGACGCAAAAGACGCTGTCGACCTCGCCGACCTCGCAAATGCGCTCGAGCGGCGCGGTCACTACGCCCTGCTCGCCAGCGGAGCCGTCGTCGGTGGTGATGTAGAGGTTCTCGAGCGGCAGTGCGCGGAACTGCTCGGTTAAGATGAGCAGGCTCTCGGTGCGGGCGCCCATGATGACGGAGACCTTTTTGCCCTGCTCGCAGAGCATGCGTGCCACCGGATAGGCGATAGCGAGGCCCACGCCGCCGCCGATGACGGTGACGCGGTCGCCCTCGATCTCGGTCGGGCAGCCCAGCGGGCCCGTCACGTCGCGAAGGTAGTCGCCCTCGTTCATCTGCGCGAGCGCGCGGGTGGTCTTGCCGACCACCATAAAGATGAACTCGATCCACCCTTCATCGGGATTCCAGTTGGCAAAGGTAAAGGGCACGCGCTCGCCCGTTTCGTCGGCGCGCACCATGAGGAACTGGCCGGCGTGCGCCTTTTTGGCCATGCGCGGCGCGGCAACGCGGAACTCGAAGACGTTCTCCGAGAACTGCGTCTTCTTCAGGATTTGGTACATAGGACCCCTCTCTGACAGTCATGTTCCGATTATACCGTGCGCCGCTTGCCGCTCGTCGCGCATGCAGCTGCGCGCGCTAAGCGGTAACACTTGGCTAAGCAAGGTTTAAGAGCTTCTTTGGCCGAGGGATCCTGTTGGGGCTGATGCGCGGGCGCTCGGGAGGCGCGGCCCGCCGAGGCGGGTTGCGGCAGCAGGCTACGCGACGCCCGCCGTCCTAGTGCTTGCCGTTTTGCGCGGCCGCCCCGTTGACATGGTCGCGCGCAAACACAACGCCGCGCACGAGGGCAAGCGCCGCGGCGTCTGCCGCGCGGGCGCAGGTCTCGTCAAACTCCTCGAGCTCCTTGGGGCGGAACTGCTTCAGCACAAAATCCGCTACCGACATGCGCCCGGGCGGGTTGCCGATTCCTACGCGGATACGGCTGAAGTCGCGGCTACCCAGCTTGTCGATAATGGAGCGCAGGCCGTTGTGTCCGGCGTGCCCGCCGCCGACCTTCACGCGCACGTCGCCCTCGGGGATATCGAGCTCGTCGTGGATGACGAGCACCTCCTCGGGGCGCACCTTGTAGGTGGTGCAGAGCTTGGAGATGGGGCCGCCGCTCGTGTTCATAAAGCTCTGGGGTTTTACAAGCACGACCTCGCGCTTGCCGCCCTCCTCCTCAGCGTCGTTTACCTTGATAACGGCGACTTCGGCGCCGAGCTGGTTTTTCCAGTAGCTCACGCCCGCCTGGCGTGCAAGCTCATCGACGGCGCGAAAGCCCGCGTTGTGACGGGTCGCGGCGTACTCGTCGCCTGGATTGCCAAGTCCTGCGACCATGCGAATCTTGCCCGGCTGCGCTGCTGCCATTGCTGCTCCTTTGCGTAGTTCTATCAGCGAGCTATTGTAGCAAGCGCCGCGCAATGCCGGGCGCGGTTCTCTGCCTCTCCATTTGAAGATAAAGAAAGGCCGGCGAACGCATCGTAGCGCTCGCCAGCCTCAGCGGTTATTTTGGCGCCGTGTTTCCGGAGCCTACAGGGCGAAGTCGCCACCCACGAGGTCGGAGACGCTCTCCTCGCCGTAGACCGCGGCGATGGCGTTGGCAAACTCGTCGGCAACGGTGATGGTCTTGATCTTGCCGCCGACCTCGACCGGGATCGAGTCGGTCACGAGGCACTCGACAATCGGCGCGTCGTTCAGGCGCTCGACCGCGGGGCCGGAGAAGATGGCGTGCGTGGCGCATACGTAGATGTCGCCGGCACCCATCTTCTTGAGTTCGCGGACGCTTGCGCAGAGCGTGCCCGCGGTGTCGATCATGTCGTCGTTGATGATGCAGGTCTTGCCCTCGATGTCGCCGATGATGCCCATGACCTCAGCAGCGTTGTGGCGCGGGCGGCCCTTGTGGGCGATGGCGAGCGAGCAGCCGAGCATGTCGGAGAGCTTCTTGGCAGCCTTGGCGCGGCCCACGTCGGGGGAGACCACCACGAGGTTGTCGGTGTCAAAGCCCTTGTTGTTGTAGTACTCGCCAAAGAGCGGGAGCGCCGAGAGATGGTTCACCGGGATGTCGAAGAAGCCCTGGATCTGGCCCTGGTGCAAATCGAGGGTGATCACGCGGTCAACGCCGGCGCGCTCGAGAAGGTTTGCCACGAGGCGGGCGGTGATGGGCTCACGCGGGGCGGCCTTGCGGTCCTGGCGAGCGTAGCCGTAGTGCGTGATGCACGCGGTGATGGTGCGGGCCGAGGCGCGCTTGGCGGCGTCGGTCGCAATAAGGAGCTCCATCAGGGCGTCGTTGACGTCGCCGCAGATGGACTGGATGAAGAACACGTCGGCGCCGCGGACGGTCTCGTCAAAGCGAGCGTAGATCTCGCCGTTGGCGAACTTCTCGAGCGCAAGGCCAGAGAGCTCGACGCCCAGGATCTTCGCGACCTTCTCGGCAAGCGGGCGGTTGGCGGTGCCCGAGTAGACGCGCATGGTCTTGAACATCGGCATCGTTTGGCTGAAGTCTAAGGTCGGCATGTTCTCCCCTTCGTTTGGTTGAGCGCGCTCCCGTTTGCGCTCGATTGCCCTGACCGGTTTGCTTTACTGACGCGCGCGCTTGCGTGCGGTATAGCCCTCTATGATGCGCTGCTCGGAACGCTCGATGGCGAGCGCCCCGTCAGGAACATCCTTGGTGATGCAGCTCGACGCGCCCGTCACCGCGTTTGCGCCGATGTTCACGGGCGCCACCATCATGGTGTCGGAGCCGATGAACGTGTTGTCGCCGATGGTGGTGGCGTTCTTGTGCACACCGTCGTAGTTGCAGGTGATGGAGCCCGCGCCCACGTTTACGCCCTCGCCCATGGTGGTGTCACCGATGTAGGAGAGGTGCGGGACCTTGGAGCCCACGCCGATGGTGGACTTCTTGATCTCTACGTGGGTGCCGGCCTTGCTGTGGTCGCACAGATGCGTGCCGGGGCGCAGGTAGGCGCGCGGGCCGCAGGTGACAAAGTTGTCGATCTGGACGCTCTCGGCCACGGTCTCGTCG
Organism: uncultured Collinsella sp.; assembly: GCA_949288855.1. Classification (GTDB taxonomy): domain Bacteria; phylum Actinomycetota; class Coriobacteriia; order Coriobacteriales; family Coriobacteriaceae; genus Coprousia. Next base: position 15,996 of record CASELS010000028.1, read on the forward strand.
ATGACGGAGTGGTCGCCCACGCGCGTGTCGGTCAGGCGCGTGTTGGGGCCGACGGTGCACTCCTCGCCAATCACGGTCGCTCCCATGAGCATGGTGGCGGGGTAGATGATGGTGTCGCGGCCGACGGTTACGTCCGGACCGATCCAGGTGCTCGCCGGGTCGATCATGGTGACGCCCTCTGCCATAAGGCGCGCGTTGATGCGGTCGCGCGCGATGGCGGTGAGCTCGGCAAGCTGAGCGCGGCTGTTGACGCCGAGGCCCTCGCGGAAGTCGTTGCAGTGGAAGTACGTGACGCCAAGACCGTGGTTGCGCAGGATCTCGAGCATGTCGGGCAGGTAGTACTCGCCCTGGGCGTTGTCGCAGCCGACCTCGCCGATGTGGGCGGCGAGCGCCGCGCCGTCAAAGGCGTAGCAGCCGGCGTTGCACTCCAAGAGCGTCTTTGCCTGCTCGTCGGTGCAATCCTTCTGCTCGATAATGCGGAGCACCTGGCCCGCCTCGTCAAGCTCGATGCGGCCGTAGCCAAACGGGTCGGGCGGCGTCATGGTAAGAACGGCCGCCGCGGCGGTGCCGCCAGCGACCGTGTCTGCGAACTTGCGGATGGTCTTGGGCTCAATAAGCGGCAGGTCGCCGTTCAGGATGACGACGGGCCCCTCACAGACGCCGGTGGCCTCGAGGGCTACGCGCACGGCGTGGCCGGTGCCCAAGCGCTCGGCCTGCTCGACGCACTCGACGCCGTCGAGCCCTGCGAGCAGCGCGCGGACCTCGTCGGCATGACTGCCCACAACGGTGATGACGCGCCCGGCGCCCGCCGCAAGCGCGGCGTCGACGACCCAGCGAATCATAGGTTTAGCGAGAATCTGATGCGACACCTTGGCATGGTTGGACTTCATGCGGGTGCCCTCGCCGGCGGCGAGAATGATGACGGTTGCTTCCATGTAAGCTCCCCGGAATGCTGCGCGTGCAGATGGGTCGGCGCAAAGCCAACTTATCTGATGATACCGCAGCCAGCCGTGGTTGGAGCCCGCACGCAGGTTGTCCACGAACGGGCCACGGCTGGAGTGGTTGCCGAGGGCGGCGCTGCGGCGGCAGGGGCGGGGCAGCGGCGCACGCGGGGCCCTCTGCCAAGCGGGGCCGCCTGCCCTGGGTGCTCCAGCTCGATCTCGAGGGTGACCGGGCAGTGGTCGGACCCAAAGATGTCGTTGCGGATGCCCGCCGCGCGCACCTGTTCGCGCACCGCGTCGCTCACGAGGAAGTAGTCGATGCGCCAGCCCGCGTTGTTTTTGCGGGCGTTGAAGCGGTAGCTCCACCAGCTGTAGGCGCCTACCTCGTCGGGGTGGAGGTAGCGGAAGGTGTCGGTAAAGCCGGCGTCTAAAAGCTCGCCAAACTTGCCGCGTTCCTCGTCAGAAAAACCGGCGTTGCCGCGGTTGGACTTGGGGTTCTTGAGGTCGATCTCCTCGTGCGCCACGTTAAAGTCGCCGCAGGTAACAACGGGCTTTCTCGTCTCGGTCTCAAGCGCGCGCAAAAAGGCGCGGTAGGCGTCGTCCCACACCATGCGCCCGTCGATGCGCGCAAGGCCATCCTTGGCGTTGGGGGTGTATACGTCCACAAACCAGAAGCGATCGAACTCGAGCGCGCAAACGCGGCCCTCGCGCACGGCCTCGGCGAGAAGCTCGGCCGCGTCGCTCGTCTCTGCAATGCCCGCGGCGTCAAGCACCGCCGGCGCGAGCAGCTCGTCGGCGCGCCGGACCGAGAGCGGCTCCTCGCGGCTAAAGACCGCCGTGCCCGAGTACCCCTTGCGTTCGGCATAGCTCCAGGTCTGCGTGTACCCCGGCAGGTCGAGCGCGACCTGGCCCTCCTGCAGCTTGGTTTCTTGGATGGCGAGGATATCGGCGTCAAGCTCGCGCGCAATGTCGGTAAAACTCGGTTCCTTTTTGAGCACGGCGCGCAGGCCGTTGACGTTCCACGAAGCAAACGAATACGTTTTGGTCATCAGAAACTCCTGAAGTCGAAGGGTCTCGCGCGTTATCGTATCCGATAGCGGGCACGTTCGGGCGAGGAGACAACGATATGAGGGCAAACATCACGGATCCGGTTGAGGCGCAGGTGCGCCTGCGCGAGCTTTTTGACCGGCACCGCCGTGCGGTCTTTTTTGGCGGCGCAGGCGTGTCCACCGCAAGTGGCATCCCCGACTTCAGAAGCGTGGACGGTCTCTACCACCAGCAGTTTGCCTATCCGCCCGAGACTATGCTCAGCCATGAGTTTTACGAGACGCACACCGGTGAGTTTTTTGAGTTCTATCGGCAGAAGATGATCGCCCTGGACGCTCGTCCTAACCGCTGCCACACCAAGCTGGCCGAGCTCGAGCGCGCAGGCGTGCTCGGCGCGGTGGTGACGCAAAACATCGACGGCCTGCATCAGGCGGCGGGAAGCAAGCAGGTGTGGGAGCTTCACGGCTCGGTGCATCGCAATATCTGCGCACGTTGCGGAGCTGTTCAAGACGCCGCGTGGGTGCTCGAGGACGGGCGCGAGGATCCGCGCCACATACCCGTTTGCCCCGTGTGCGGCGGGCCCATCAAGCCGGACGTGGTGCTCTACGGCGAGGCGCTTGATGACCAGGTAGTCGAGGGCGCGCTTGCCGCCATTGCCTCGGCCGATTTGCTTGTGGTGGGCGGAACGTCGCTTGTGGTCTACCCTGCCGCCGGTGCGCCCAACAACGCCGTGCAGCTGACCCCGGACGAGCTGGCCGCCGTCACCGGCGGGCAATGGGTCGACCTTTGCAAGCTCCCTGAAGAGCTGGCCTGACGGGCCTATCCTGCAGGCAGAGACGGGCGGCAGACGCTCCGACCGCCGCTTCCCGCAAATGAAAAAGGGCGTCCATCCGCGAAGGATGGGCGCCCTTTTCGTCTTCGATACCGGAAGCCGCCACGGCCCGGCCCTCACGGCCAAGCCGGACGGCGGGAGCTGCCCGGTCCTAGTAATCTTCGTCTTCCAGCGGAGGCGGCACGGCCACGGCGCTGGTGATGACGCGGCGGCGGCTCTTCACCGGCTCGGCGGGCACTTCCTTGTTCTCACGCGTCATGTGCGGTTCGGGCAGGTTGTTGTACAGCACCCAGAAAGGCGGATAGAGCTCGGTCAGCACGCCGGGGTTGCCCAGCTTGAAGCCTTCCTGCTTGCCGCGGGCACAGGCCGCCAGGGCCAGGGCCACGGCCCAGGGAGCGTCGGGGGCGTTCCAGCCGCGGGCCTGCAGGGCGGGACGGGGCTTGCGCACGGGGCGGCCTTCCTCGTCC
>CASELS010000029.1 GCA_949288855.1 uncultured Collinsella sp.
ACCGCGACCTCAAACGTCTCGCGGCGCGCCTGGACGCGGTCCTTCACGGCGAGCGTGAGCTCGCCTTCGAGCGTATGGGCGAGGGAGAGCTCGCCATCCTCGCGAGCGAGCTCGACAAGATGGTCCTGCGCCTCACCCTCACCGCCGACGACCTCGCCCGCGAGCGCCAGCAGCTCGCCGACGCCCTCGCCGACATCTCCCACCAGCTGAAGACGCCGCTCACCGCGCTCTCCCTCACCACCGAGCTGGTGCGCAAAGACCTCGTCCGCCGCGGTGATTGCCCGGCGGAGGTAGAGCGACTCCGGCACATCGAGCAGCTCGAGGTGCACGTGCAGGAGCTCGTTGCGGCGCTGCTGCGTCTGGCGCGCCTCGACGCGGGTGCGCTCCAGTTCGCGCACGCTCCGGTTGCCGTGGCCGAGCTTGCCGAGCGTGCCGCCGCGCCCCTTGCCATCGCCTACGATCTTCAGGATGTGGCGCTTGTCTTCAATATCGAGGACGGCTGCTCCTTTACCGGCGACATCGCGTGGACCGCCGAGGCTCTAGGCAACATTCTCAAGAACTGCCTCGAGGCCACGCCTGCCGGCGGCACCGTCACGGTGCGCGCCCGCGAGGACCTCATCGCCTGCCGCATCACCGTCGAGGACACCGGCCCGGGTATTGCCGAGGAGGATCTGCCGCACATCTTCGAGCGCTTCTACCGCGGGCGGCGCCCCGAGGATACGGCGGATGCGCAGGAGGAACCGTCCGAGGGGACCTCCAGTGCCGTCAACCCCGCAGGTGTGGGGATCGGGCTCTCACTCGCCCGCGCGCTCATCTCTGCCCAAGGCGGGACCCTCACCGCAGAAAACGTGCGCGATGCAGATGGTGCCCCCGCGGGAGCGCGCTTCTCCATCACCTTCTTTAAGGACATCGCCGTCTGACGCATTACGGCAAGGTGACAGAAGTGTCACGCGCCGGTCATCTGGCAGAAAGGGCACGTGGCCAGTATGGTAGGTGACCTATCCCCAACGCAGAGGGAGCACCCATGAACATCCTTAGCGTAGAGCACCTCACCAAGGTCTACGGATCGGGCGATACCGCCGTGACCGCGCTTAACGACGTGTCGTTTTCGGTAGAGGCGGGCGAGTTCGTCGCCATCATCGGCAGCTCGGGCTCGGGCAAGTCCACGCTCTTGCACCTCATGGGCGGCGTCGAGCGCCCAACCTCGGGCACGGTGCGCCTCCAAGAGCAGGACGTCTTTGCCCGCACCGACGAGGAGCTCGCGGTGTTCCGCCGCCGCGAGGTCGGCCTCGTCTACCAGTTCTACAACCTCATCCCCGTGCTCGACGTGGTGGAAAACATGACGCTCCCCGTCCTTATGGACGGGCGCGAGGTCAACGAGAGCCGCCTCAAGATGCGCCTCGAGGCGCTGGGCCTCACCGGGCGCGAGCGAGCGCTCCCCAACCAGCTCTCCGGCGGCCAGCAGCAGCGCGTCGCCATCGGCCGCGCACTCATGAACGCGCCGGCGGTCGTACTCGCCGACGAGCCCACGGGAAACCTCGATTCCAAAAACTCCACCGAGATCATGCGCCTTTTGCGCGCATCCAACCGCCGCCTCAAGCAGACACTCATCGTCATCACGCACGACGAGGACATCGCCCTCATGGCGGACCGCGTCATCGTGATCGAGGACGGGCGCCTCGTTCGCGATGAGCGCCGCCGGGAACCCGAGCGCGCACCCTGCACGGTCGCGTCCGCATCGGTTGCGGGCACCGGCTCCTTCTCTCCGCGTGGCGGCGCCGCCTACCGCCCCGCGCACGCCGCCGAGGGGGTGCGCTAGATGAGCATCTTCTCGCGCTTCACCCTGAAGTCGCTTTCGCGCAACCGCACGCGCACCGTCGTGTCGATCATGGGCGTGGCGCTCTCGGTCGCGCTGATCACCGCCGTGCTCACGAGCGTGGTCTCGCTCTCCCGCATGCTTATCGAGCGCACCGCGGCGGACGAGGGCTGGTGGTACGGCGAGCTCGCCGACGTGACCGCCGAGAGCTTCGACACGCTTATGGACGAGCCCGGCATCACCTCGTGGACGGGCATCGCAGACCTCGGCACCGTGTCGCTTGGTGATAAGAACAGCAGCCTCTTTGGCAGCTACCTCTATACCAAGACCTGGCCTGCGGCGCAGGATGAGGCGGAGCCCCTTCTGGTGGCGCCCGAACTCGTGGCGGGTCGCGCGCCCGAGGCGCCCGGCGAGATCGTGCTCCCCCACTACCTGCAAAACGTCGACCTCGCGCCCTGCGGGCTTGCCGCGGAGGGCAAAACGATCGGTATCGGCAGCACCGTCACGCTCGATCTCGGCACACGCACCGTCCAAAACCTCGACGACGGCACAACCTACACGGCAACGTCCTACAACGGCAGCTATGTTGACGAGGCGACGCAGCGCGAGTCCTTTGCGGCGGACCTCGGTCAGATAAGTGGCACCGTGGTGGGCTTCTACCGCAGCTACGGCGTCTCGTCCACCATCGCCCTCCAGGGCAACAGCGCCTACGTCTTTGACGACGGGAGCGCGCTTGAGCGCGTCATCTCAGACGGCTCCGAGGCGACCTGGGCGTCGGTCCTGTTCCGCACCGAGGACCCGGCGGCGGCCGAGCAGATCGTCGATAGCATCTCAAACGCGAGCAGCTCCACCGGCGGTTCGGTCCACTCCTCCCTCATCCGCTGGATGGGCGCCACGCCGGACACCGCCATCTGGAACACCCTCTATCAGATCGCGGCGATCCTTGCAGCGGTGGTTGTCATCGCGGGCGTGTCGCTCGTCTACAACAGCTTTGCCATCTCGGTTGCGGAGCGTACGCGCCAGTTTGGCCTCCTCTCGAGCCTGGGCGCAAGCCGCCGGCAGCTGCGACGCACCGTGCTCACCGAGGCGCTCCTCATCGGGGCGGCGGGCATCCCGGCGGGCCTCGTGCTCGGTCTTGCCGGCTGCTTTGTGGTCTTTGGTCTTCTGCGGGAGGGCCTCATCGCCTTCACCGGCAGCACCACAGCCACCGTCGCGGTGAGTCCCGCCGCCCTTGCCGTCGCCGCCGCGCTCGGCATGGTCACGCTGCTTGTGAGCGCCTGGATCCCCGCCATCCGCGCAAGCCGCGTCTCCGCCGTCGATGCCATCCGCCAGACCCAAGACGTACGTTTGAGCCGCACCGCGCTGCGTGCCCAGCGCCGCGCTGCGCGACGTGCCGGCAAGCACGGTCAGACCTGCCGCCGCTCGCTCGGCATTTCAGGGCGCTTCTTTGGTGTGCCCGGCTTTATCGCCCACAAGAACCTCTCCCGCAGCTCGTCCAAGGGGCGCGTCACGGTCGCCGCGCTCGCCGTCTCGGTCGCCCTCCTCATCACCTCCGGTTCCATCGCCGACGTGATGAGCTACGCGAGCGACACCGCCGTGAACACCATGGAGGGGCAGGACCTTCTGCTCTACATCGACGCCACAGGCGCCGGGGCGGACCAGACGCTCGCACTCGCGGACGGCAAGGTCGATGGCGAGGGCATGCAGCGGGCGCTCGCGCGCTATTACGCGGACGCCTCCGCCCTTGAAGATGCCCATGCAGGCGGCTACAACACAAACTACGTGGCCGATATGATCGTGCCTGCCCGCATGCTCGACGATGACATCACGGGCCTCGACGGCAGTGCGAACGTCCTTTCCGACGGCACCTGGTACGGTACCGCCTACGTCTACTTTGTGGACGATGCAACGTGGCGCGCCTATGTGGACGAGCTCGGCCTCTCCGAGGATGCCTTCTGCGACACCGCGCACCCGCTCGCCGTCGCCGTGAACTCCTACACCACCAACGACGGCGAGACCTACGCCTCTTGGAAACCGTTCAAGGACATCGGTACGATCGAGTTCCTTGAATTCGCCGACCTCGACGGGCGCTTTATCGCCAGCATCGAAGACGGGCCCGACGGCACGCCTCAGGCGCTGTATTACGATGACCGCGGCGAGGCACACTACCTACCCTACAGCGAGGCGGTCGCACGCGAGGACGCCGTCGAGGTGGGGGCTCTCGCCGACCACGCACCGGCCTGCGTCGGCCAGTCGGGAACCCTCCAGCTCGTCCTGCCCGCCTCCGCCATCGCCCTTTCCGCCAACACCGGGTATGTGCGCGCGAACCTCTCCTTCGATACGGGAGGCGACGCCGCATCCGCCGCCGCGCTCGAGGATGAGCTCAAGGGCATCGCCGCCGACTATCCGGAGCTCGACTTCACCTACACGAACATTGCCGAGAGCAAGCTGCAGGCGCGGCTCATGGCGACCACGGTGAACACCTTCATCTACTGCTTTGCCATCATCACCGGGCTCATCGCCGTGACGAACGTCTTCAACACCCTCGCCAACGCGCTTATGCTTCGCCGCCGCGAGTTTGCCATGCTCAAATCCGTCGGCATGGGCAACCGGGCCTTCCGCCGCATGATCGCCTACGAGTGCGCAAGCTACGCGCTGCGCGGTTTTGCCATCGGCTTTGCGCTTGCGCTTCTTGCCTCCTTTGGGTTCTACCAGGCCATGATGCTTTCGTACTCCACCTACGAGTTCCAGCTGCCCGTGGCGCAGATCGCCGTATCTCTTGTGGTGGTGCTCGTCGTGATCGTGGTGAGCGTGGTTTACGCCCTTAGGAAGAGCCAAAGCGAGAACATTGTGGAGGCGCTGCGCGCCGACGCGATTTAGCCCATATGGGCGGCTATGAAGCCGTCGACGGTGTCCCAGTAGAGCGCGGGGTCGGTCGAGGAAGCTTGGCCGTGCCCCGCGTTTTCAATCACGAGCTTCTCCTTTACCATGCTGGCGCAGGCGTTGTAGTTCACATCGAGCATCGAGAAGGGCACAAACGCGTCGGCATCACCATGGATGAAGAGCATGGGCACGCTTGCCTGGGCGAGCATGTCGGTAGCGCTCGCCTCCACAAAGCCGTAGCCGGCGCGGATCTGGCAGGCGAGGTCGGCGGCGTTGAGTAGCGGGAAGCTCGGCAGCCCAAAGACGTTGTCGAGCTGGAGCGAGAACTCGTCCCACACGCTCGAGTAGCCGCAGTCCTCCACGATGAGACGAACGTTGTCGGGGAGGTCGCGGCCGGAGGCCATCATGACCTCGGCCCCGCCCATGGAGACGCCAAAGAGCATGATCTTGGCCTCAGGGTCGCGCTGGACGATATCTCTCACCCAGCCCACGAGGTCCGCGCTGTCCTGCCAGCCCATTTGGATGAGGCCGGCGTCCACGTTGCGCTCGTGCCCGCGCGCTGCCGGCATCACCACGGTCATGCCCATCTGCCAAAAGTGGTAGGCGTACTTTGCCATGTCCGCGGGCTTGCCCACGTACCCATGGCACACGACGGCATAGGTGTGCTCACTTACCGTCTCACGCGGGTAGCAGAGCGCCTGGACCTCCTCAGCGGCGCCTCCGTCGGCCGCGGCGGCGTCGGCGGGAATCTCCCACCCGAGAAGCTCGGTGCCATCCTCAGCCGTGTGGGAGATGCTCTGCTTGCGCTCATCAAACCATGCACGGGCCTCGGAGCTGTAGTCGGCATCCTTCGCAGGCGTGACGGTCTCGAGGCCGTCGACGTCGCCGCCGCGCATCATGCTGTTCATGGTGAAGCTCGCGTGCGGGTTCAGCGCGAAGTCGACAAGGAAGTTGCTCGCAAACGCCACAGCACCCGCTAGGAGCACCGCTATCACCGCGCAAATGATAAGCGCGATCTTTACCCTCTTGTGCGACGTTTGTGCCATACCAACTCTCCTGCCTGACAAAAATGTACCGCAGGACATGGTAAGGCATCTCCTGCGCGTGCGGGGCGTCGCTACAGGTCTTCATGTCTCACGTTACAGAAAACGAGGGCCCGCCCAAAGGCGAACCCTCGCTTGCCGTTGCGCATTGCTCGCGCGGCATTGCGCACTGCTCGGTGCGGCGTTACTCGGAAGAACAGGTCTTGGGCGCCGGACGCGGCTTCTTCTTGCGGCGGGGCGCTGCGGTGACGGTGATGCCCTCCGCCGTGCGACGCACGCGCGGTTTGGAGGCGGCTTGAGAGCGCTTGGCCTTGGGGCGCGTCGACTTCTTGGCAGGAGCCTCGGTTGCGCGCGACGCGTTGGCGGCCGTTGCGGCAGACGAACCAGCCGTCGTCTGTGACTCGGCAACGAGCGTCGCCTGCGCGCCGGCGTGGTGATGATGCTTATGTTGCTCGGGCGCATGCGCCACACGCGGCGCCTTGCCGTCCTTCTTGGCGGACACCGGCGCAAAGCGGCCGCTGAAGCGTGCCCAGCGCTCGTGGATGGTTGCACGGTGGGCGCTCTTGAGGCCGAGCATGGGGGCAGCGATGATCGTGGGCGCGATAAAGGTGATGAGGCGCCAGAGCAGGTAGCCGGCCGTGGCAGCAGAGCCGTAGAAGTGGCCGAGGAAGAGCGCGAAACCGCCCTCGGCACCACCCGTGCCGCCGGGCAGCGGCACCGCGGAGGAGAGCAGCTGCACGAAGGCGGAGGCGGCCATAACGGAGAAGAAGTCCACGTCGTGATGGCCAAACGAAAGCATGAGGAAGTACGGTACGAGGTAGAAGAACGCGAGCTGAATCATTGTGATGACCACGGTGAGGAGCATCGAGCTGCCGTGTGCCATCGAGATCTTAAACTTATCGGAGAATGCATGGACCTCGGTGTCAAGGAACTCGCGCCAGCCGTCAATCTTGCTCGTGGCAAGGCCGAGGCGTGCGAGGACCGAAAGCGCCCAGCGACCGAGCCTGACGACGGTGTTGGGCATGAGGCAGATGGCAACGATCGCGAGCAGCAGCACCGCGTGGCCGCCGAAGCTGAACACGCACAGAAGCGTGATGTCACCGTACTTCTCGGCAAAGAACGGCATCTTGGCAATGAGCAGAATCGCGCCCCACGCCACGAGGCCAAACTGGTAGACAAGGAAACGGGTGAACTGCGTGGCGCCCGCCTCGCCCACGTTCATGCCGCACTTGGTGAGGCGGTAGATCTGTGCCGGCGAGGAGCCGACCATCATGGGTGTGAGGTTACCGAAGAAGATACCGCTCATCTCGACGGAGATGAGGTCGCGGATGCCGACGGGCGAGTTGGGGTCGAGCCAGACAGCGATGGCGTAGGCGGCCACGCCAAACAGCATGTAGAGTGCCATGCAGATGCAGGCGACCACGAGCCAGGGAATCTGGACGTTTTGCATGGCGGCCCAAAACTCGGCCACCTGGCCTGTCACCACCAGGAAGATGATGTAGCAGATGAGAACGAATCCAATGAAGATGGCGCCGCGGCGCGCGCCCTTGTGGTCGTCGCCGCCTGCGGGCGCCGCATCGACCGTGCCAACGGGCGGGTTGTGCTTGGAGGAATCCGACATGGCGCTCCCCTATAAGGCAATCGATGGCTCGAATGTTCCGACACGTGTAACACACCTAGTTTAGCGTACGTTCCGGCTCGTCCGACCCCCATTCGGCGGGCGGCTCAAAACTCCCAAAGCACGCATGAAAAAAGGCTCCCAAAGGAGCCTCGTAAAATCGTTGGTAGCCCGTACCAGATTCGAACTGGTGATCTCCGCCTTGAGAGGGCGGCGTCCTAAACCGCTAGACGAACGGGCCATAAACGAATGGCTGGGATGGAGGGAGTCGAACCCCCATTGACGGAACCAGAATCCGCTGTCCTGCCATTAGACGACATCCCAATGGTTCATTCGCGCGCTCGCGTTGCCGCTTGCGCAAGTAGGAATAATACGGCACCGTGCCAAATGGCGCAAGCCCCCAATTGCGATTTTTTCTGAGGGGCGCCTCCGCGAGTTGCACGCGCGGAGCGTAGCGACAGAAATCAGAAACCTCTCGCGATATGAAAAAAGGCTCCCGGAGGAGCCTCGAGAAATCGTTGGTAGCCCGTACCAGATTCGAACTGGTGATCTCCGCCTTGAGAGGGCGGCGTCCTAAACCGCTAGACGAACGGGCCGTGCGCACCGGCAGTGCCTTAGTGCGAGAAAGAATATACGGGAACCGGGCGCCGGGCGCAAGTACCTTTTTGGATACGCCCGATTTTATGGTCATCTCGTGGAGCGCCCTAATGGATCAGGGGAATCGTTCGTGTGGCGACGCGCTCAAGCAGGGCGGGCGAATGGGAAACGACCATAAGACCCATCGAGCGCTCCTGCGCAATCGCCATGACCTCGTGCCATATCTGTGCCTGGGTGAGGGCGTCGAGCATGGCGGTCATTTCGTCGCAGATGAGATACCGGGGTTGCGCGAGCAGCGCGCGCACGATGGCAAGACGCATGAGCTCGCCGCCGGAGAGCTCATGCGGCAGGCGGTCGAGCCACGCGTCGCGCACACCCAGGCGCTCGAGAAGACCCGTCGCCTCGATTGCGCCCCGCGCGTCCTCCGCACCTACAACACCCTCAGCGAGGGAACACGCAAGTGTTAAGCGCGGGTCGAAGGCCTGCTCGGGGTGCTGCCAGATGAGCTGCACAGGTCGGGGGCCGCGCCATGACCGGTAGGGACGCTCACCGGCCCGAGACACCTCGGCCCCGTCGACCTCAATCCGACCCTCGTTCAAGGGAAGATAGCCCGCTATCAGACGGCAGAGCGTCGTCTTGCCGCTTCCCGAGGGCGCGGTAAGAGCAACCCGCTCGCTCGGATCCACGGTAAGGCTCACGCCCCTGAGCACGGGCGCGCAGCCGGGATAGGAAAACCCGGCGTTCTCAACGATGAGGCTCATGACCGTCCCTCCCCTTCTACGGAAACAGACGCGGCGTCGCTAGCGGGCGACTCCCCTTCTACGGGCGCAAAGTCGCGGTCGGGCAGCGCATGCCAGAGTGCGCGCGTGAACGGGTGCGTAAGGAGTTCGGGCGAGGCAAAGCTCGCGCACGGGGTCTCCTCGACGACGGTGCCCTCGTGAAAGACCGCCACGCGGTCCGCCACGCGCAGGGTGAGCTCGATGTCGTGGGTGATGAGCATGACGCCTCCCCCGCCGTCGGCAAAGGCACGTAGGTCGTCGAGGGCGTGCACCGCAAGGTCCAGATCGAGACCGGGCGTGGGCTCGTCGGCGATGATGAGCCGGGGCTCGTCAATAAGGGCGGAGATGAGCAGTACGCGCCGCGCCATGCCGCCCGAGAGCTCGTGGGGGTAGAGGCGCTCGACCGCCGCATCGAGCCCGTAGGCACCCATGAGCTCACGCATGCGCGCGCGGCGTCGCTCGGCTGCCGCGCGTGCATCGGTGCTGCGCCCCGTGGGCCCTACAATCTGGTCGCCTACGCGCATGAGCGGGTCGAGGTTCGCCACGCTTTGCGGAACGAGCGCTATGCCGCGACCGCGGAGCTCGGCGAGACGGGCGGCGTCCATGGCCTCACCGTCAAACCAGATGTTGCCCTCCACAAGCGCGTTCGACTCGAACTGCCCCATGATCGCGCTTGCAAGCACGCTCTTGCCCGAGCCGCTCGCGCCCACCACGGCGAGCACCTCGCCCGCATGCACCGACACCGTGAGGTCGCGAAGCACCGGCAGCAGCACGCGGCCCGCTCGGAAGAAGGGCGCCTGCGCGTCGTACATCTCGAAACTGACCGACAGGTGCTCGACGGTGAGCAGATGGTGCCCTCCGCCGTGATGTGACGCGGCGGCGTGGGCGTGGTGATGGTGGAACTCGGCGTCATGGTGGCGTGCATCGGCAATCGAGCTCATCGCTGCACCTCCTCGGGCGTCACAAGCGAGCGGAGAGCCGACCCGGTACGGTCAAACAGAAGCACCGCCGCCAAGAGGGCAAGACCGGGAAAGACGGCGAGCCACCAGGCGCCCGCCGTGAGGTAGCCCATGGCCTCGGAGAGGATGACGCCGATGGCGGGCTGCTCCGGCGACAGGCCAAACCCAAGAAACGTGATGGACGCCTCGTGCAGGATGGCGTGCGGGAAGAGCAAAACGAGCCCCACCAGGTACTGCGGGAGCACGTGGGGGACGATGTGGACAAGCGCGATGCGCACGCGTGAGACGCCGAGCGCCTCGGAAGCCGCAAGATAGGGCGCCGAGCGCAACTGGAGAATCTCTGCACGCAGCACGCGTGCGAGACTCGGCCAGTGCGTAAGCGCGATGCCCGCAAGAACGCCCACGGCCCCGCGGCCGAGCGCGTAGCTCACGAGTACGAGCAGCACGATGTGCGGGATGCCCATGACAAGGTCGATGAGCCACGACACCGCCGCGTCCGCCGCGCGTCCGCCGAGGGCGGCGATGAGCGCGAGGGCCAGCGCGATGAGCGACGACGCGACCGCGGCCACAAGACCGACCCCAAGCGAGGTGGAGAGCCCGGCGAGCGTGCGGGCGAGCATGTCGCGCCCCATCCAGTCGGTACCGAACGGATGCGCAAGCGACGGGGCGAGGTTTGCCTGCGAGAAATCGGCCGTGACCGCGCGTGTGCCGAGCACGATGCCTGCGACCGCCACGGCAAGCAGTGTGAGCGCCGCAACAACGATCCAGGCGAGAAGAGCCCGCCTGCCGCCCGCGCGCCCGAGGGGCACGGGGCGGTGCAGAACCGCGGTGGCAGGCGTATGCGAGCTATGCGCCGACATGGGCCACCCCCTTGCGCATCCGGGGGTCGATCACGCCGTAGAGAAGGTTTGCCGCAAGGTTTCCCGCAAAGACGATCGTCGCGGTCGCAAGCGCGATGCCCACCAGAAGCGGCGCGTCGCCACCGAGCCCCGCCGTGACCGCGGCCTGGCCAAGACCGGGATAGGAGAACACCTGCTCCACAAGGACCGAGCCGCCGATGATCTCGCTCACCTGGGCGCACTCAAGCGTAAGCGCAGGCAGCACGAGGTTTCGCAAGCCGTGGCGGACAACAATGGAGAGCTCGGACTCGCCGCGCAGACGCGCGAAGCGCACATAGTCGCTCGCCATGACCTCGCAGGTCTTCTCACGCGTGTGGAGCGCCACGTTAGCGACGCCGGTGAGCGAGAGCGTGAGCGCGGGTAGCACCGCATGGTGAAGGCGCTCGGCAAAAGATACCTCGGTCCCCGCACCGATGGGCGTGGCGAAGCCGACGGGGAACCACCCCAGATACACCGCAAAGAGCATGAGGGCGAGCATGGCGAGCCAGAAGGTGGGCGTGGCAGAAAGCAGGTAGCACCAGCCGCAAATCGCCCTGTCGAGGCGCGAGCCGCGGCGCGCGCGCGCCACAACGCCGAGCGCGAAGCCGATAACGCCCGAAAGCAGCCACGCAACCGCGAGCAGAAGCGCCGACGAAGCGAGGCGCTCGCCCACCACCGAGACAACCGGCGCGTTGAAGCGGAGGCTCTCGCCAAAGTCGCCGCGGATCGCGTCGAAAAGCCAAGCACCGTAGCGCTCGAGAAGGCCCTCGCCTGCACCCCAACGCTCGGCAAGTGCGGCGCGGCGCTCGGGGCTCATGGTGAGGTAGGCCGTCTGCCCCACGTTTGCCTGCACGGGGTCGATGGGCGAGGCGGCCACAAGCGCAAAGGTCACAAAGCTCACGGCGAGCATAAGGAGCACAAAGCGGACGAGCGTGCGCACGGGCCAGGGGATGCGACGCCAGGCGCGTACGAACGCGCCGGCTACACTGGATACCGCCGCGTCAGATGCTGCTGCATACTTTGACCCCGTCCCCAAATAACTCACTTGGCCCAGCTCCAACGGTCCACGTTGTTCACGAGCGACCAGCCGTGCCCGTGCGGATGGGGCTTCTGGTCGGCCACGTCGAGCCCGCCCCGCTTGAAGTATAGGTGGTCGACGTTTGCGATCCACGCCCACGTCGCCGCACCCTCGGGTGCAAAGCCGTCCTCGCCGTCCCAAGCGGCGAGCTGCCAGTGACCGTAGGAGTCCTCGACCGCAGGCTCGGCAAGGGCATCGTCCAGGTGCCCGTCTATCGCCGTACTCTCGTACCCGGCGTAGTTGCCCCAGCCGGTCGAGTAGTTGAGCGCATACACCTCGATGGGCGAGTTAGACCCCCAGCCCCACATGATGGGCGACTCGTACTGGTGGCTGTAGACCTCATCCCAGCTGCCGCCGTGCGGGGTGACCTCGATACCCACCTCGGCAAGCTGGTTGGCAAGCTCGTAGGTGAGCGCCTGGCGCACCGAGTCGTCGGACGAGTACCAGATGTCGAGCGCCGCACGGACGCCATCCTTTGCACGCACGCCGTCCTCCCCCAGCGTCCAGCCGGCAGCATCGAGCAGCGCACGGGCGCGGTCGGGGTCGTAGGCAACCTCCATGTCCGGACTCGACCAGGGCATGTTGTCGCTCACGCTAAAGGCCGGCTTGCCATAGCCCGCAAGCACGTGGTCAATCATGGTATCACGGTCGATGGCGCAGTTGATAGCGCGCCGCATCGCAACGTCGCAGGTGACGTCGTTGCCCTGCGGGTAGGCCATGTCGCCCTCAACCACCTTCGTGCCGCCCGCGGGCAGCACCGGCAGCGAGATGCCGCGCGAGTCAACGGTCGCATAGCTCACGAGATCATAGCCCGCAAACGTCTGATGCGCGTGCGTGGCAAAGGTGTAGGCAATGTCCACCTCGCCCGCCTGAACCGCCGCGAGCGCCGCGTCCTCGTCCATAAAGACCACAACCACGCGCTCCATAAGCGGCTTCTCGCCGTAGTAGCGCGGGTTGGCAACGAACACCGCCTGCTGCCCGCGATCCCAGCGCTCAAGCAGATAGCGCCCTGAGCCCACGGGCGCCTCGCCATAGCCCTCGCCGTACGCGTGCTCCGGCACGATGCCGAGCACCGCAAGCGTGTAGAGAAGGGCATTGTAGGGCTTGTTGAGGTGGAGCTCGATGGTGTAGTCGCCCGTTGCCACCGCCTCGTCAACCATAGAGAGGTCCGCCTCAAAGGCCGTCGAGGCAACGGCGCCGTTGACCGTGAAGGCAACATCGGCGGCCGTCAAGGGCTCGCCGTCAGAGAAAACGACGTCGTTGCGAATGTCGAAGGTCCAGACAAGGCCGTCCGGCGAACACGCGTAGTCGGTCGCAAGGTCGCAGACAAAGTTGAGGTCCGCGTCGGTGGTGATGAGGGTCGACTGGATGAGCGGCTCGTGCACGTGCTCGCCGCACCCCCACGAGACGAGGGGGTCAAAGCCCGCAGCCGGCTCGCTCTCGGTATTCATGGCGACGATGACCTGCGTGCCGTCCGATGCGACGGTTGCCAAGGAGCCGGTCGAGCCCTCTTCTTCTCCCGAAGCACAACCTGTAGTCGTCACGGCGGCAGCCAAGGCGGCCGCGCCACCGAGCGCAAGCGCGCCACGGCGCGTGATGGGAGTGCCGCCGCGTGCAAACGCAGCTCGAACGAGCGTGTCTGGCATGATGCCCCTTTCCGGCGGGGCCCCGTGCACGCCCCCAGCTATCTGATAGAAAGTGTTACGAATTCTGAATTCGTGTTACCGCAAGGCATCATACCACACTGCGGCCTCCCGGGCGTACGGTTCCCACATCGCGCCGCCACAAGCGCCCCCGCAACCGATCCCGACAGAGTGCGCCCCCGACGAGTGCTAGTCGAGCAGGTAGGCCAGCAACTCGTCGCGCTTGTTGGGTACCGTACCCGCCATAGCGGCGTCGAGCGCGCGGGCAAGGAGCTCGCCCACCCGGGGCCCCGGCTGCACGCCGCGCGCAATAAGGTCGCGTCCCTTGAGGTCGAGCGTGGCGGTGCTGTACGCCTCGCCGTTGGCGACGAGCTCGCGCACTATCTCGCGCATGCGCTCGATTTCGGCGATGTAGGCAAAGCAGCTCGGCGCCTTGCCGAGGGCGTCCGCCCGTTTGAGGGTGAGAAGCTCGTTCATAAGGCGCGGTGCGTCGAGCCCGCCGCCCGAGAGCCGCTGCATCATGCGAAGCAGATCCTCGCGCTCCGCACGCAGGGGCAGGTCGTGATAACGGATGAGAAGCGTCACCTCGCGGATGAGTTCGATCGGGCGCGCTAGGCGGCGCATGATGTCGCGCGCCATGTCCGCGCCACGCTCCGGATGCCCAAAGAAGTGCCCCGCCCCGCGCTTGTCCCGGGTGAAGGTTTCAGGCTTTCCCACATCGTGCAGAAGCGCCGCCCACATGAGCGCCGGCGCCCGGTCGGCCTCCCCCGCAGCGGCAAGCACGTGCGCCGTGTGCTCGTAGACGTCGTAGATGTGATAGCGGCTGTGCTGGTCAAACCCGCGGCAGGGCGCGAGCTCGGGTATGGCCGCACACATGATCTCGGGGTAGCGCTCGAGCGCCTCGCCGCCGCGCCCCGTGGCGAGTATGCCGTCGAGCTCGGTGCCCACACGCTCGCGCGCAACCTGGTCAAGAAGCGGTGCGCACGCAGCAAGGGCGGCAGCCGTCGCAGGGTCCATGGCAAAGGCAAGGCGGCTCGCAAAGCGCACAGCGCGCAGCATACGGAGCGCATCTTCCTCAAACCGGCGCCTGGGCTCCCCTACCGCACGGATAATCCGGCGGCGAATGTCACCCCGGCCGTCGTAGAGGTCAAGCAGGCCGCGGTCGGGATGCCATGCCATGGCGTTTACCGTAAAGTCGCGCCGGGCAAGGTCCTCCTCGACCCGCTCGGCACGCCGGATGCTCTCGGGATGGCGCCCGTCGGTATAGAAGCCGTCATAGCGGTAGCTCGTCACCTCAACGCGCTCGCCATCTACCACCGCAGTGATGCCGCCAAAGCGCGTGCCCGATTCCACCACGGTAATACTCGCCGCCTCGAGGGCGCGCTTACTCTCCTGCCAAGAACCGGAGCAGCAGATGTCGATGTCATGGCTCGGCGCGCCCATAAGGGCGTCGCGCACCCAGCCGCCCACAAACCACGCCTCAAGGCCTCCCGCCTCAAGCGCGCGCAACACCGCGAGCGCCGGGGCCGAGGGTCGTGCCGAGAGCAGGGTGTCACCCGCAAGAGAGCTGTCGAGCGTCTGCACCATTCCACCGCCTTTCTGTGGCCTTCAGTATATTCGACATAGCCTTTGTTTTAGTGCATGCGCAACTTGAATGATGTGCGCGCGATCCACTGCGCCAGATATAATACTGTGCCGATAAATTACGAACATATGTTTCTTTTCGCAGGTAATTATGGTAGAATATAAGCACGCAAGCAGGCGGCGCCCTCCGAGTCCAACGGGGAGCGGAGGGGGTGTCCCATGGTGCTTGAGAAGCTCGTTAGGCTGCTCTTCGCAGCCACGCTGTTGCTTTCCCAGCTCGCCATTCTGGCGGCTCTAGCGTATGCGTTGCTCGGTCGCTAAGCCGAGCATAGCGGGCGGAACCTCACGCATATAAGGGAACAGCCGCCTCTGCACGGCGGCTGTTCAGCGTGGGCTCCGCCCACTGACAACCAAAAGCAGGAGGGCTTATCCTCTGCTTGCTACGAGTATACCCCAATGCGGTGCCCCCGTTCGCCGCGGGGTATGCCCGGCCTCAACAAAACGCGGCAACCATATTGCATGCAAAAGACTGCCCAACGCATGGAACTTTTCGCCAGCAAGAACGCAC
Source organism: uncultured Collinsella sp. (assembly GCA_949288855.1). Taxonomy (GTDB): domain Bacteria; phylum Actinomycetota; class Coriobacteriia; order Coriobacteriales; family Coriobacteriaceae; genus Coprousia. Next base: position 15,447 of record CASELS010000029.1, read on the forward strand.
TATAAGGGAACAGCCGCCTCTGCGAAGGCGGCTGTTCGGCGTGAGCTCTACCCACAAAGAAAAGCTTGCACAGGGGGCTTATCCCCTGCTTGTTACGCGTGAATCCTACTCGCGCGGAAGCTTGCGGACCGCGATGTGCTTGCTGTACTCGTCCACGTGGCCAAAGTCGCCGAGGCCGGCGCTCTCGCAGACGTTCGCGCCGGTGGCGAGGGCAAGCTTCAGGGCCTCCTCGACGTTGTCGCGATCGTCGTACCACTTGTGGAGGAACGCGGCGAGTGTGCAGTCGCCGGCGCAGACGGAGGACACGAGCTTGATGTTGAACTCGCGCTTGGCGTACCAGATGTCCTCGCCGTTGGAGAAGTAGGCGCTGCCGCGGCTGCCCATGGTGAGCAGGATGTTCTGCACGCCGGACTCGTGAGCGAGCTTGAGGGCGCGGCGGGCGTCGTCATCGGTGTCGATCTGAACGCCCCAAATGGCGCGCATCTCGTGATGGTTGGGCTTGATGAGCAGCGGCTTGGTGGAGGCGAGCGTCTTGAGCTTATCGCTCGAGAGGTCGAGCACCACGTCGGCGCCCTTGGCCTTGGCGTGTGCGACGACCTTGTCGAGGAAGTCGGCGGAGGCGCGCGGAGGCACCGAGCCAGAGATCACGAGGCACTCCATCTCGGAGGCGCCGTCGATGATGTTGAAGAGCTCCCGCTCGTACTGCGGGGTGAGCGGAGCGCCCGGGTTCAGGATGCCGTACTCGTTCTCGCCGTCGTTGATGTAGGCGCAGATGCGGGTGATGCCGTCGATCCAAACCGGCTGGCAGAACACGCCCATGTTCATGGTCTCCTCGACGATGAACTTGCCGGTGAAGCCACCGAAGAAGCCGAGGGCACAGGAGTCCTGGCCAAACTTCTTGAGGGCGAACGAGACGTCGAGGCCCTTACCGTTGGGGGTATAGCTCGCGCCGCCCGTGCGAACGTTCTCGTTCGGGATGAGCGGAGTGGACTGAACGGTCATATCGACCGCGGGGTTCGCCGTAAGCGTATAGAACATGTGCCCTTCCTTTCTTCGGGAAAACTGCATGGCGCACAGGCACCATGCAGTATGCGACCGGAATGATTATACGCGTCCGCCGCGCATGTGGCAGCCACTTCCGCGTCGGACTTACATTCCGTTAACCGAATCGCTTAGCGAGCGGCCTCCTCGAGGGCAGCCTTGACCTCGTCGGCGGTCTTGAGCTGCATAACCTTGGCCTCGAGAGCGTCGGCGTCAGACTTGGTCCACTGGCTGATGGCCTTGCGGGTCTTGAGCACGCTCGGCGCGGAAACGGAGAACTCCTCCATACCCCAGCTGATGAGCAGCGGCGTGAGCAGAGGATCTGCCGCGGCCTCGCCGCACATACCGACCATGATGCCGGCCTTGACGCCATTGACGATGATGTTCTTGATGGCGCGCAGGACCGCCGGATAGTACCAGCTGTAGAGGTAGGAGACCTTGTCGTTGCCGCGGTCGGACGCCATGGTGTAACCGGTAAGGTCGTTGGTGCCAATCGAGAAGAACGCGGCCTCCTCGGCGAGGATATCGGCGATGTTGGCGGCGGCAGCCGTCTCCATCATGATGCCGACCTCGATGTTCTCGTTGTACTTGTAGCCCTCGGTCGCGAGCTCGGCCTTGCACTCCTCAACGAGCGCCTTGACCTGACGGAGCTCCTCAACGCAGGTGACGAGCGGGACCATGATCTTGATGTCACCAAAGGCGCTCGCGCGCAGCAGGGCGCGGAGCTGGACCTTGTACTCGTCGGCGTTGTCGAGGCAGTAGCGCACGGCGCGATAGCCCATGAAGGGGTTGTCTTCCTTCTGGAGCTTGAGGTACGGAATCTCCTTGTCGCCGCCCACGTCGAGCGTACGGATGATGACCGGCGCGCCCTTGAGGGTGACCGCCACCTTGCGGTAAGCCTCAAACTGCTCGTCCTCGGAGGGGAGCTCCTTGGCGTCCATGAACAGGAACTCGGAGCGGAACAGGCCGATGGCCTCGGCGTCGTGGTCGACGGCGCCCTTGGCGTCCTCAGGGTTACCGATGTTGCAGGCGAGCACCTTCTTGTCGCCGTCGGCCGTGACCGTGGGCTTGCCGCGGAAGGCCTCAAGCGCGTGCTTCTCCTCAGCAAAGGCGTCAGCGCGCTTCTGGTAGTCCTCGAGCATCTGCTCATCGGGGTCGTTGATCACGTGGCCGTTGATGCCGTCGACGATGACGGTGGTGCCGTTAAGAAGCGCACCGCAGGCGTTGGGGACCGAAAGGACCGCGGGGATCTCGAGCGCGCGTGCGATGATGGCGGAGTGCGAGGTACGGCCGCCGACCTCGGTAACCACGCCGGCAACGTTCTCCTTGTCGATGGTGGCCGTCATGGACGGGGTAAGGTCGTGCACGACCACGATCGAGCCGGCAGGCAGGACGGACAGGTCAACGACGTCCTTGCCGAGAAGCTCGGCGAGGATGCCGGTGCGGATGTCGGCGATGTCGGCCGCGCGCAGGCGGAACATCTCGTCATCCATGGCGAGGAACATGTTCTCGAACATGGTGCTCGTGTCCACGAGCGCCTTCTCGGCGCAAGCGCCGCCGTCGATGGCGGTGTTGATACCGTCGACCAGACCCGGATCCTGGGCGAGCATGATGTGGCCGCTCATGATCTCGGCCTCGTTCTCGCCCACGGTGACCTTCATGCGCTCGGCCTGAGCCTCGGTCTTCTGGCAGAAGACCTCGAGCGCCTGCTGGTAACGCGCCTTCTCGGCGGCGGCGTCCTCGACCTCGTGCGGCTCAAAGCTCAGGTCGGGCTCAACAGCCAGAACAACCTTGCCGATACCGATGCCCTCGGAGGCGTTAACGCCCTCAAACATGCTGTACATCTTGGTTCTCTCCTTTAAACCAAACAGGCGCCCACGCGCATGCGCGGACGCCCGAACCAACACCTGGTTTAACGCAGCGAAGCCACGCTCTAAAACTACTCGCCGAGACCGCTCTTGATGAGCTCGACAGCAGCGGTGAGAGCGTCGGCCTCGTCAGCGCCGTCGCAGCGGATCTCAACCTCGGTGCCGCAGGGGATGCCAGCAGCCATAAGGGCCATGGGGCTCTTGCCGTTGACCTCCTTCTCGGGGGTGACAACGGTCACGTCGCAGGCGAACTTGCCCATGGTGGAGGCGAAGAGGCCAGCGGGACGCATGTGAAGACCCTGCGGGTTAACGAGCGTAACCTTCTCAGAAACCATGTTTGACTCCTTTTGACCATGCCAGTCGCGCGCCGCGCGACAGGACACGTTACAACGACGGGTCTAGTTTACCCCATACATCCGATTTTGTTGCGAGAAATGCTTCTTGCG